>NZ_JBHXRX010000027.1:0-3562 GCF_042714995.1 Streptomyces sp. NPDC058665 | reverse complement strand
TGGGGGGGGGGGTGGGGTCTCCCCCAACTTCGCCTCCGGCGCGCCACCCCCCGCCCTTGGGCCCCACGTGGGGGGGGGGGGGGGGGCGCCCCCCCCCCCCCCCCCACACCGCGATCAGGTCACTGACCTGCGCTGTCCACGACCGCGGACCACTCGTCGAGCAGCGCCTGAGCGGAGGCGTCGTCCGGTCCCTCGGCCCACAGATGGGTGACGGCCTCGGCGGGCGCGGGAAGCACCATCACCCACCGCCCGTCGGCCTCCACGACCCGGATGCCGTCGGTCGTGTCGACGTCCCGCTCGCCGGCCGCCTCCACCACCCGTCGCATGACCAGACCCTTGACGGCCCAGGGGGTAGCCAGATCCCTGCGCAGCACGTGGGCGCGCGGAATGCGGGCGTCGATCTGGCTGAGCGTGAGCTGTGTACGGGCGACCAGGCCCAGCAGCCGTACGAAGGCCGCCGTGCCGTCCAGCAGACTGCTGAACTCCGGGACGATGAACGCACCGCGCCCGTCACCGCCGAAGATCGTGGAATCCTCCCTGCCGACCCTCGTGAGGTCGTCGGGCGACGTGGTCGTCCACTCCACCTGTGTCCCGTGGTACGCGGCGACCTGCTCGGCGATCCTGGTGGTCGTGACGGGCAGCGCCACCCGCCCGCTGCGCCGCTCGGCGGCGACCAGGTCGAGCAGCACCAGCAGGGCACGGTCGTCCTCGATGATCCGGCCACGCTCGTCCACGAGCGACAGCCGCTCGCCCACGGGGTCGAAGCGCACCCCGAAGGACGCCCGCGCCGACGCCACGATCTCGCCCAGCCTGACCAGACCGGACCTGCGCGACTCCACGGTCTCGGTCGGCCGCGCCTCGTCCAGGCCGGGATTGATGGTCAGCGCGTCGACCCCGAGCCGCCCGAGAAGACTGGGCAGAACGAGCCCCGCGCTGCCGTTGGACGCGTCCACGACGACCTTGAGCCCGGCCTCGGCGATCCCGGACGTGTCGACGTTCCGGAGCAGCGAGCCGGTGTACGAGTCGAAGACGCTCGCGGGGAAGTGCAGGTCCCCGATCTCGCCGGGGAAGGCCCTGCGGTACTCCTGCCTCGCGTAGACCCGGTCCAGCTTGCGCTGGCCGGCCTGGGAGAGGTCGGCGCCCCGTTCGTCGAAGAACATGATGTCGACGGAGTCGGGCACACCCGGCGTCGTACGGATCATGATGCCGCCGGCACTGCCACGGCCCGTCTGCTGCCGTGCCACCGGCAGCGGGACGTTCTCCAGGTCCCTTACGTCGATGGCACTGGCCTGGAGGGCGGAGATCACCGCCCGCTTGAGCGCGCGCGCACCACGCGAGTGGTCACGCGCGGTGGTGACCGTGGAGCCCTTCTTGAGCGTCGTGGCGTACGCCCCTGCCAGCCGCACGGCCAGCTCGGGCGTGATCTCGACGTTGAGAATCCCGGAGACCCCACGCGCTCCGAAGAGATGCGCCTGTCCTCTGGACTCCCAGATCACCGAGGTGTTGACGAACGCGCCGGCCTCGATGGTCTTGAACGGATACACCCGGACATTGCCCTGGATAATCGATTCTTCACCGACAAGGCACTCGTCACCGATGACCGCGCCGTCCTCGATCCGGGAGGCCCGCATGATGTCGGTGTTCTTGCCGATCACACAGCCACGCAGATTGCTGTGCTGCCCGATGTAGACGTTGTCGTGCACAACGGCGCGATGGAGAAAGGCCCCGGATTTGACGACCACGTTGGAGCCGATGACGGTGTGCTCGCGGATCTCGGCGTCCGCCTCGACCTTGGCGTAGTCACCGATGTAGAGCGGACCGCGCAGAACGGCGTCGGGATGGACCTCGGCGCCTTCGGCGACCCACACTCCGGGCGAGATCTCGAAACCGTCGAGATCGACGTCGACCTTGCCCTCCAGGACATCCGCCTGGGCTTTCACATAACTCTCGTGCGTCCCGACGTCCTCCCAGTAGCCCTCGGCGATATAGCCGTAGACGGGCTTGCCCTCTTTCATGAGCTGAGGGAAGACGTCGCCCGACCAGTCGACCGAGGTGTCGGCCTCGACGTAGTCGAACACCTCGGGCTCCATCACATAGATGCCCGTGTTGACGGTGTCCGAGAACACCTGGCCCCAAGTGGGCTTCTCCAGGAAGCGCTCCACCTTTCCCTCTTCGTCCACGATCGTGATACCGAACTCAAGTGGGTTCGGCACCCGGGTCAGGCACACCGTGACCAGCGCGCCCTTCTCCTTGTGGAAGGCGATGAGGTCCGTCAGGTCGAAGTCGGTGAGAGCGTCACCGGAAATGACGAGAAAAGCATCGTCCTTGAGCGCCTCTTCGGCGTTCTTCACACTCCCCGCAGTGCCGAGCGGCTTTTCCTCATTGGCATAGGTGAGCTCCATGCCAAGCTCTTCGCCGTCACCGAAATAGTTCTTCACGAGAGAGGCGAGGAACTGAACGGTGACCACGGTTTCACTGAGTCCGTGCCGCTTGAGCAATCGCAGCACATGCTCCATGATTGGCCGATTCGCCACCGGCAACAACGGCTTGGGCATGCTTGAGGTCATGGGGCGAAGGCGCGTGCCCTCGCCTCCAGCCATCACGACGGCCTTCATGTCGGAAGCGTCCTCCTTGAAGAGACGGTCTCGCCGACGTCACCCATCTGGACAGGCCGTAAGGCATCAGGTGCGGGCCGGCGACACTGCACGGCACCACATCGACGAGCTCAATCGGCCACTCTGTCCGCTCTGACGAGCCGGCGGACCTGGACCACGTAGAGGATCCCTGCCCACCAATAGAGAGTTGTACCCCATCCAGCGAACGCCCATCCGAAAACTTCGGCAAGCGATGCGAGCCATCCGCTCCCGTCGCTGAGTAGTAGCAACGGGAAGGCATACATCAAGTTGAAGGTAGCTGCCTTTCCCAAGAAGTTCACCTGGGGAGGCGGATAGCCGTGCCTGCGGAGGATTCCCACCATCACCAGCAGCATCAGCTCGCGGGCCAGGAGAGCCGCGGTGAGCCAGAGGGGCAGGATCTCGCGCCAGGTCAGACCGGCAAGGGTGGAAAGGATGTACAGACGGTCGGCCGCGGGGTCCAGGAGCCGCCCCAGACTGCTGATCTGGTTCCAGCGTCGGGCGAGCATGCCGTCGAGATAGTCGGTCACCCCGCTGAGCATCAGGACGAGCAATGCCCAGCCGTCGCTGTTCGGCCCGCCGAACTCGGGGCGGAGGATGAGCCACAGGAAGAGCGGCACACCGAGGAGGCGAGCCATGCTCAGGATGTTGGGGATGGTGAACACCCGATCCGTCTGGACGCGGGTCTCCTGAACCTCCACCCGGGGGCCTCCTGTGCGGGGATGTGCCGATGATGCCCCCTGACCCTACCCGGAGAGTTGGCCTACGGACGCCGTGGGGTCTTGAACGCAGAAGTGCCCCGCACCAAAACGGTGCGGGGCACTCCCGACAAAGAATTGTTCGGCGGCGTCCTACTCTCCCACAGGGTCCCCCCTGCAGTACCATCGGCGCTGAAAGGCTTAGCTTCCGGGTTCGGAATGTAACCGGGC
>NZ_JBHXRX010000026.1:0-118859 GCF_042714995.1 Streptomyces sp. NPDC058665 | reverse complement strand
TGGTGCAGTCCTAGACAGCTCCACCACACCGGAGGTCTTCGCCATGATCAAGCCCGACCAGTGTCAACAACGCTCGTGATCAATACACCTAGGGCCTGTCGTTTGGATCTTGCCGGGCTCGCGGTCCCCGGCACGCACGCTCGCCGCGTTGTCGTCGGTCGCCAACGCTCCGCGTTGTCTCTCTCCTCCGCCTTGCGATCGCACGCACCAGACCCCGCTCCCTGATCCGGCCTGATCCAAACGACAGGCCCTAGCGGGCAGGGGGGCTAGCGGTCCACGAGCCGGTCGAACTGGGTGGTCGTGTGGCGCAGATGCGCCACCAGCTCGTCGCCCACCTTGGGCTCCTGCGCGTCGGCCGGCACGAACAGGATCGACACCTGCATGTGCGGCGGCTCGGCGAACCAGCGCTGCTTGCCCGACCAGACGAACGGCGACAGATTGCGGTTGACCGTCGCCAGACCCGCCCGTGCCACGCCCTTGGCACGCGGCATCACGCCGTGCAGGGCCTTGGGAGCCTCAAGCCCGACCCCGTGCGACGTACCGCCGGCGACGACCACCAGCCAGCCGTCGGAGGCGGTCTTCTGCTGGCGGTAGCCGAACCGGTCGCCCTTGACGACACGGGTCACGTCCAGCACGGCGCCCCGGTACTCGGTGGCGTCGTGGTCGCCGAGCCACAGCCGTGTTCCGATACGGGCGCGGAATCGGGTCTGCGGGAACTGCCGCTGGAGACGGGCGAGTTCCTCGGCGCGCAGATGGCTGACGAACATGGTGTGCAGCGGGAGCCGGGCGGCGCGCAGCCGGTCCATCCAGCCGATGACCTCCTCGACCGCGTCGGACCCGTCCGTGCGGTCGAGCGGCAGATGCAGCGCGAAGCCTTCGAGGCGTACGTCCTCGATGGCCGCGTGCAGCTGGCCCAGCTCCTCCTCGCGGACGCCGTGGCGCTTCATGGAGCTCATGCACTCGATGACGACGCGGGCGCCCACCAGGGCGAAGACGCCGTCGACCGACGAGACGGAGCGGATGACGCGGTCGGGCAGCGGTACGGGCTCCTCGCCGCGGCGGAAGGGGGTCAGGACCAGCAGGTCGCCGCTGAACCAGTCCTTGATACGGGCGGCTTCGTAGATCGTGCCGACCGCGAGGATGTCGGACTCGAAGCGGGTGGTCTCCTCGGAGAGCCGCTCGTGTCCGAAGCCGTAGCCATTGCCCTTGCAGACCGGGACGAGGCCCGGGAACTGGTCAATGACCGACTTCTGGTGCGCCCGCCAGCGCGCGGTGTCGACGTAGAGGGAGAGCGCCATGCCGGTCCGGAACCTTTCTCTCGGCTGCGGTGTATGAAGGATATGAACGTCATCGCGGGCCTTGGGGCCTTACGCGATTACTGGGCGCGCTGGTGCGGTTCACCGGTGTCCTGCTCCGCAGCGTGCTGACCACCGGCACTCCGCCGCCTGGGGGTCGGGATCAGCGTCGGGACATATACATGTCGAGAGCCTTGTGGAGCAGCTTGTTGAGCGGGAAGTCCCACTCACCCACGTACTCGACGGCCTCGCCGCCCGTTCCGACCTTGAACTGGATGAGACCGAAGAGGTGGTCGGTCTCGTCGAGGGAGTCGGAGATGCCGCGCAGGTCGTAGACGGTGGCCCCCATCGCGTACGCGTCACGGAGCATCCGCCACTGCATCGCGTTCGATGGCCGGACCTCCCGCTTGTGGTTGGCCGACGCCCCGTAGGAGTACCAGACATGGCCGCCCACGATGAGCATCGTCGCGGCGGCGACGTTCTCCCCCTCGTGCCGGGCGAAGTACAGCCGCATGCGGTTGGGGTCCTCGGAGTTGAGGACGGTCCACATCCGCTGGAAGTACGAGAGCGGGCGGGGCCGGAAGTGGTCGCGCTCGGCCGTGATCTCGTACAGCCGCTGCCACTCCTCCAGGTCGTTGTAGCCGGCCTGGACGACCTCGACGCCCGCCTTCTCCGCCTTCTTGATGTTGCGCCGCCACAGCTGGTTGAAGCCCTTGAGGACATCGTCCAGGGAGCGGTTGGCCAGCGGCACCTGGAAGACGTAGCGGGGCTGTACGTCTCCGAAGCCGGCCCCGCCGTCCTCGCCCTGCTGCCAGCCCATCTTGCGCAGCCGGTCGGCCACTTCGAAGGCGCGCGGCTCGATATGGGTGGCCTCGACGTCACGCAGCCGCTTGACGTCCTGGTCCTGGATGCCCGACTTGATGGCTCCCGCGTCCCAGCGGCGGATCACGACCGGCGGGCCCATCTTCACGGAGAACGCGCCCTGGTTCTTCAGATGAGCCAGCATCGGCTGGAGCCAGTCGCTCAGATTCGGGGCGTACCAGTTGATGACCGGGCCCTCGGGCAGATACGCCAGATACCGCTTGATCTTGGGCAGTTGGCGGTAGAGCACCAGTCCGGCGCCGACCAACTGGCCGTCCCTGTCGAACCAGCCCAGGCTCTCCGAGCGCCACTCCGTCTTCACGTCCGCCCACGCGGGGACCTGGCAGTGGCTGGCCGCGGGCAGACTCTGGATGTACGCCAGATGCTGCTCGCGACTGATGGTGCTCAGCGTCAGGGTCATGCGGGGCGCTCCTCGCAGATGTGTCCCCATGGAGTAGGGGGGCTCCGGCTCTCGCGCCGAAGCCTACTTGCCGATGGAGCGCCCCGGCTGGCCACGGGGCGGAGCGGGCACCGGGCCCGCCTTCGGAGCGGGCGTCAGCCCAGCACTCCGCCGAACAGGCCGCCGTGTGCCATGCCGAGGTAGAAGCCGACGCCGGCCGAGCCCAGACCCATGAGCGTCGCGAACCGCTCGTGCGTCGTCACGGAGACGTACTGGCTGTACAGGCCGGTGAGGATGCCGATGAGCCCCGCCCAGGAGCTGAGCAGATGCAGGTTGTGGAACATCCCGGAGATGAACGCGAGGACGCCCAGCACCGCGGTCACCCAGAGCAGGGTGTCCTGGAGAGGATGGGGCCGGTGATCGGTGGCGAAGAGAGAACCGGTCGACTTCGGTCGCGTCTGCGTTGCCTGTGCCATGGGGCACCTCCTGGCGCCTTGCCGGAAGCGGCGCTTCGTAACGCCGCCCACACCCGATGTGTACAGAGTGCGTCCGTACCCGGCCGGATTTCAACCGGAAGCCGGTCTGCGGGTAGTCTGTACGGTCTGCACCGGTGTCTGCCCAGGCCAGAAATCGATCATCGCTCGTCGGATCCCTCGTCGAGCGGGATTGTCAGTGGCGGCCGATACCGTTGCTCACGCATCACGACCCTCCTGCCACGGAACGACCGTGGCCGCTGAGTCCAAAGGAGGTGGGTTCCACATGCGTCACTACGAGGTGATGGTCATCCTCGACCCCGATCTCGAGGAGCGAGCAGTCTCCCCGCTGATCGAGAACTTCCTCTCCGTCGTCCGTGAGGGCGAAGGAAAGGTTGAGAAGGTCGACACCTGGGGCCGTCGTCGTCTCTCTTACGAGATCAAGAAGAAGCCCGAGGGCATCTACTCGGTCATCGATCTGCAGGCTGAGCCCGCGATCGTCAAGGAGCTCGACCGACAGATGAACCTGAACGAGTCGGTCCTCCGGACCAAGGTCCTCCGTCCCGAGACCCACTGAGCTTCTGGCTCAGCGGTTATCGGGTCCGAGTAGCAGCCAGCAGCAAGAAGCAATCCCCGCCGAGAGGTTCACCCAATGGCAGGCGAGACCGTCATCACGGTCGTCGGCAATCTCGTCGACGACCCCGAGCTGCGCTTCACCCCGTCCGGTGCGGCGGTCGCGAAGTTCCGTGTCGCGTCCACTCCCCGCATCTTCGACAGGCAGACCAACGAGTGGAAGGACGGCGAAGGCCTGTTCCTCACCTGCTCGGTCTGGCGTCAGGCGGCCGAGAATGTCGCCGAGTCGCTTCAGCGGGGCATGCGCGTCGTCGTGCAGGGCCGGCTGAAGCAGCGGTCCTACGAGGACCGCGAGGGCGTCAAGCGCACGGTCTACGAGCTGGACGTCGAGGAAGTCGGCCCCAGCCTGAAGACCGCCACGGCCAAGGTCACCAAGACCACCGGTCGCGGCGCCCAGGGCGGTTACGGCGGCGGTGGCGGCGGTCAGCAGCAGGGCGGCGGCAGCTGGGGCGGCGGTTCGGGCGGCGGTGGCCAGCAGGGCGGCGGCGGAGCACCCGCCGACGACCCCTGGGCGACCAGCGCGCCGGCCGGCGGCCAGCAGCAGCCGCAGGGCGGCGGGGGCAACGGAGGCGGCTGGGGCGGAAGCTCCGGCGGTTCCGGCGGCTCCGGCGGCGGCTACTCGGACGAGCCGCCCTTCTAGGGCAGCTCGCTCCCACTTTCTTGATCACACAGGAGAAACACCATGGCGAAGCCGCCTGTGCGCAAGCCTAAGAAAAAGGTCTGCGCGTTCTGCAAGGACAAGACCCAGTACGTGGACTACAAGGACACGAACATGCTGCGGAAGTTCATTTCCGACCGTGGCAAGATCCGTGCCCGCCGCGTCACCGGCAACTGCACGCAGCACCAGCGTGACGTCGCCACGGCCGTCAAGAACAGCCGTGAGATGGCGCTGCTGCCCTACACGTCCACCGCGCGATAAGGGGAGGGTGACCCAATCATGAAGATCATCCTCACTCAAGAGGTCTCCGGCCTCGGCACCGCCGGTGACGTCGTCGACGTCAAGGACGGGTACGCCCGTAACTACCTGGTCCCGCGTGGTTTCGCGATCCGCTGGACCAAGGGTGGCGAGAAGGACGTCGAGCAGATTCGTCGCGCTCGCAAGATCCACGAGATCGCCACCATCGAGCAGGCCAACGAGATCAAGGCCCGCATCGAAGGCGTGAAGGTGCGTCTGGCCGTCCGCTCCGGCGACGCCGGCCGTCTCTTCGGCTCCGTCACCCCGGCCGACCTCGCTTCGGCGATCAAGTCCGCCGGTGGCCCGGACGTCGACAAGCGACGTATCGAGCTCGGTTCGCCGATCAAGACCCTGGGCTCGCACCAGGTGTCCGTGCGTCTGCACCCCGAGGTCGCCGCGAAGTTCGGCGTCGAGGTCGTGCCCGCGTAGGGCTCTGACCGCATTGGTTCACCGGGTCCGCCCGGTGGCCGGCAGACAGCAGTGGGAGGGCCGCGCCCCAGCCGGGGGTGCGGCCCTTTCGTTGTTTCACATGCGTGGTTTCACGTGAAACCAGAGCGGTCCGGCCGGGCGCGGTCTGACGGGCCTGGGCCTGCCCGACCGACCCGCCCGGGGTGCGGTCAGCGGGGCCGGTCAGCGCGTGGCGCCCGTGACCAGCCAGTGGCCGGACCGGGTGCGGAGCCAGAGCGTCAGCATGCGGACCGCCATCATGAGCGTCATGGCCCACCACAGGGCGGTGAGGCCGCCCCCGAACACCGGCACCAGGAGCGCGGCCGGGGCGAAGACCGCCAGCGTCACGACCATCGCCTTCGCCAGATAGGGGCCGTCGCCCGCACCCATCAGCACACCGTCCAGGACGAAGACGACGCCCGCGATCGGCTGGGTGACCGCCACCACCAGAAGCGCCGGGAGCAGCGTGTCCTGGACCACCTGGTCCCCGGTGAAGAGCGGGATGAACAGAGGGCGCGCCAGCACGATGAGCACCCCGAGCCCCACGCCGGAGACCACACCCCACTGCACCATGCGGCGGCAGACGTCCCTGGCGCCCTGGGGATCGTTCGCCCCCAGATACCGGCCGATGATGGCCTGTCCGGCTATGGCGATGGCGTCGAGCGCGAAGGCCGTCAGGCTCCACAGCGACAGGATGATCTGGTGCGCGGCCACATCGGCGTCACCGAGCCGGGCGGCGACGGCGGTGGCGATCATCAGGACGGCGCGCAGGGAGAGCGTACGGACGAGGAGGGGGACGCCCGCCTGGGCGCTCGCCCGTATGCCGGCGGAGTCGGGCCGCAGTGAGGCGCCGTGGCGGCGGGCGCCTCGTACGACCACGATCAGATAGGCGGCGGCCATGCCGAACTGGGCGATGACCGTGCCCCAGGCGGAACCGGCGATGCCGAGACCGGCGCCGTAGACAAGGCCCACATTGAGGACGGCGTTGGCGGCGAACCCGCCGATGGCGACGTACAGCGGGGTCCGGGTGTCCTGGAGACCGCGCAGGACGCCGGTCGCCGCCAGGACGACCAGCATCGCGGGGATGCCGAGGCTGGATATCCGCAGATAGGTGATCGCGTACGGCGCGGCGGTGTCGGAGGCGCCGAAGATGTCGACGAGCCAGGGCGCCAGGGGGAGGGTGATGGCGATGACGGCGGCGCCCAGCAGCAGGGCGAGCCAGATGCCGTCCACGCCCTGACGGATGGCCGCCTGAAGATCGCCGGCGCCGACGCGGCGGGCGACGGCGGCCGTGGTGGCGTAGGCGAGGAAGACGAAGATGCTCACGGCCGTGGTCAGCAGGGCCGCCGCGATGGCCAGACCGGCGAGCTGCGGAGTGCCGAGATGGCCGACGATCGCGCTGTCGACCATCAGGAACAGCGGCTCGGCGACGAGGGCGCCGAAGGCGGGTACGGCGAGCGCGACGATCTCGCGATCGTGCCGGCGCCGGTCGGCATTGGGCGGTCCGGCTGTCGGCGCGCCGGACTTGGATGGGCCGGCCTCGGACCGGCTGTCGGGCCCGGACCCGGGTGCCGTGGGGACCTGTGTCATGCGGTCAATCTAATCTTCCACAGGTAAGAGATGCAATGGGGAATTGATCCTTACCGTCTGGGGAGAACCGGGCGCTGCTGTGCGCCGTTTGCTCGGATCTTGGACCAGCTTGAAAAGTTTTTCTCCCCCACAGCCGGTGGACGGAGAAAGTCCAGCTCAGAGGGGGTGTGGCGGCGAGGTCGCGAGGTTGTCCACAGAGCTGTCCCCCGGTCCGTGCACAGGTTCGCCGGGGTTCTCCACAGCATATGGTCCTTCGTCCACATGGCCTGTGGATAACCAGATTGGCGGACGGTCCCCGCAGGCCTACCGTGGACCGGCGTCCGACGTGCCGGAACCGGAGTCAGGCCACTCGATTTGTCAGTGCGGTGCCGTAGAAAGAGTGGCACGGCCAGGGCCTGTCGTGTGGATCGGGCCGCGAGCCAGGCAAGATCCACACGACAGGCCCTAGGTCCGCTGGGCGGACGGGAGGAGGTGGCCCGATGAGCATCCCCGAGCCATTGGACGACCCCTGGACCGAAGCCGGGCCGAGCGATCGTCTGCCTGCCTCCCGCCAGCGCCGCGGTGAGGCGAAGGGCCGCGACGAGCAGCACGAGCGCGGCAGGGACAACGCGTCGTGGGACGGCGGATCGCCCGGCTTCGAGCGGGTGCCTCCCCAGGATCTGGACGCCGAGCAGTCCGTCCTCGGCGGCATGCTCCTCTCCAAGGACGCCATCGCCGACGTCGTGGAGATCATCAAGGGTCACGACTTCTACCGGCCCGCGCACGAGACGGTCTTCCAGGCGATCCTCGACCTGTACGCGAAGGGCGAGCCGGCCGACCCCATCACGGTGGCCGCAGAGCTGACCAAGCGCGGTGAGATCACCCGGGTCGGCGGAGCGTCGTATCTGCACACGCTGGTCCAGTCGGTGCCGACGGCGGCGAACGCGTCGTACTACGCGGAGATCGTGCACGAGCGCGCGGTGCTGCGGCGCCTCGTCGAGGCCGGCACCAAGATCACGCAGATGGGATACGCGGCGGACGGCGACGTCGACGAGATCGTCAACTCCGCCCAGGCCGAGATCTACGCGGTCACCGAACAGCGCACCAGCGAGGACTATCTGCCCCTCGGCGACATCATGGAGGGCGCGCTCGACGAGATCGAGGCGATCGGTTCACGCAGCGGTGAGATGACGGGCGTGCCGACGGGGTTCACGGACTTCGACTCGCTCACGAACGGGCTGCACCCGGGCCAGATGATCGTCATCGCGGCCCGTCCCGCGATGGGTAAGGCCCTTGCTCTGGACACCCCGCTGCCCACCCCCACCGGCTGGACCACCATGGGAGAGGCGCAGCCGGACGACTTCCTGCTCGACGCGACGGGCCGACCCACACGGGTGGTGGCAGCGACCGGCATCATGCGTGATCGCCCCTGCTACAAGATCACTTTTGATGACGGATCGAGCGTCGTCGCCGATGCCGAACACCAGTGGCTCACGGAGACGCGCGCCTCCGGCCGATCGGCTGAGGTCAGGACCACCAAGGAGATCGCCGAAACGGTCCGCTGTCTCACGTCTGACGGGCGCGCGAACCACTCCGTACGGACCACCGCACCCCTTGACCTGCCCGAGCGCGATCTCCCCGTGGCTCCGTACGAGCTGGGCGCCCGGCTCGGCGATGCGGGCGACGACCCGGCGAGGGGACTCCCGGGGGACAAGCACATCCCCCAGGAGTACCTACGGGCCTCCCTCGCGCAGCGTCGCGCACTGCTCGCAGGCCTTCTCGGCGCCGACGGCGCGGTGACCGGCACGGGATCCGCGCGCTTCGCCGTCACGGATCGCGCTCTCGCCGAGGGCTTCCGTGAGCTGGTGCTGAGCCTCGGGCACCGGTGCGAGGTGTCGACCGAGCGCGTCGACCGCGCCGGTGAAGGGCCGGGAGAGTCGCGCTACACGATCAGTTTCACGACAGCCGACGAGGCGGCACCGGGGCCCACGCGGCGTTTCATCACGGCTGTCGAGGAAGTGGACAGCGTCCCGGTCCGCTGCGTCCAGGTGGACAACCCCGCGCACCTGTACCTCGCGACTCGTTCCATGATCCCCACCCACAACAGCACGCTCGCGCTGGACTTCGCGCGCGCGGCCTCCATCAAGAACAACCTGCCGAGCGTCATCTTCTCCCTGGAGATGGGCCGCAACGAGATCGCGATGCGTCTGCTCTCGGCCGAGGCGCGGGTGGCGCTGCACCATATGCGCTCGGGCACGATGACCGACGAGGACTGGACGCGACTGGCCCGCCGGATGCCGGACGTCTCCCAGGCGCCGCTCTACATCGACGACTCACCGAACCTGTCGATGATGGAGATCCGCGCGAAGTGCCGCCGGCTCAAGCAGCGCAACGGACTGAAGCTGGTGGTCATCGACTATCTCCAGCTGATGCAGTCCGGCGGTTCCAAGCGCGCGGAGAGCCGCCAGCAGGAGGTCTCGGACATGTCGCGAAACCTCAAACTGCTGGCGAAGGAGCTGGAGCTCCCGGTGATCGCGCTCTCCCAGCTGAACCGTGGCCCCGAACAGCGCACGGACAAGAAGCCGATGGTCTCGGACCTGCGCGAGTCGGGCTGCGTCACGGCAGGCACCCGCGTGCTCCGCGCCGACACGGGCGCGGAGGTCACGATGGGCGAGCTGCTCGCCAGTGGTGAGCGGGACATCCCTGTCTGGTCGCTGGACGAGAACCTCAGGCTCGTACCCCGCACGATGACGCATGTTTTCCCGAGCGGCGTGAAGGAGGTCTTCCGGCTGAGGCTGGCCTCGGGCAGGGAGATCGAGGCGACGGCGAATCACCCGTTCCTGACATACGACGGCTGGCGGCCGCTCGGCGAGCTCGGTGTCGGCTCGCGGATCGCGACTCCCCGTCGGATCGATGCCCCCGCGCGTACGACGGCGTGGCCGGAGCCGGAGCTGGTCATGCTCGCTCACCTCCTCGGAGACGGCTGTGTGGCGCCGCGCCAGTCGATTCACTACACGAGCAACGACGACGCGAACCTCCGCGCCGTCGAGGAAGCGGCGGCACACTTCGGGCTCTACGGCAAGCGCGCGCACGAGAAGTTTCTGCCGCCCGAGCTTTTCGGGCTCCCGGACGAGCAGGTTCAACTGTTCCTGCGCCATCTGTGGGCGACGGACGGCTCGGTGACGGTCTCCAAGTCCGGCGCGGTGCGGATCTACTACGCGACGACGAGTGAGCGGCTGGCCCGCGACCTCCAGTTGTTGCTGCTGCGTCTGGACATCCGTGGACGGCTGCGCGCCGTGGGCAATACCCGGGGGCGGCCGGGATGGACGGTTGATATCTCAGGTGTGGACGACCAGCGGCGATTCCTGGCGGACGTGGGGGTTCACGGGGCGCGGGCCAGGCACGTGATCACGGCCTCGGAGCGGCTGCGGGATGTCAAGCCGAACACCAACCTGGACACGGTGCCCAAGCAGGTATGGGACACCGTGCGCGAGCTGATGCGCGGACAGGCGGTGACGACCCGCGCCTTCCAGCTGGCGCTGGGTACGAATTACTCCGGGTCTGCGCTCTACAAGGCGTCACCGGGTCGTGCATGTCTGTCGAAGGTGGCCGAGGTCCTCCGGAGCGCCGATCTGGACATGCTGGCCACGAGTGACGTCTTCTGGGACGAGGTCGTTTCCGTGGAGAGCCAAGGAAGGCAAGAGGTCTACGACGCGACGGTGTTGGGGACGCACAACTTCGTAGCGGACGGGATCAACATTCACAACAGCATCGAGCAGGACGCGGACATGGTGGTGCTGCTGCACCGGGAGGACGCGTACGAGAAGGAGTCGCCGCGCGCGGGCGAGGCGGACCTGATCGTGGCGAAGCACCGTAACGGCCCGACGGCGACGATCACGGTGGCGTTCCAGGGCCACTACTCCCGCTTCGTGGACATGGCGCAGACCTAGGGTCTGTCCGGTGGGTCGGATCGTCCCGCGGCGCGGGTTCATCAGGTGGTGTGGTTTATCCGAGGTTCGGCCGTTTCGCTGAACTTGTCCGCCGATGATCGAGGAGCGCCCGGTCGCCGGCCTGGGGGATGTGTTCGTGATCTCCGGTGTGCCTGGTCGCACGCACTGTCCGACCAAGAGAAATGGCTCATCGTGCATTTGACTCCGCATGAGCGGGAGCGCCTGCTGATCCATGTCGCGGCCGACGTTGCACAAAGGCGCCGGGACCGCGGGCTGCGTCTCAACTATCCAGAAGTGATGGCCCTGTTGACGGTGCATGTCTTCGAGGCGGCGCGCGACGGCGCGACGGTCAGCGACGTCATGGACTCGGGGCGGCAGTTGCTCACCCGTGACGAGGTGATGGACGGCGTCCCGGAGATGATCAAGAACGTTCAGGTGGAGGCCACCTTCCCGGACGGCACCAAGCTGGTGACCATCCACGACCCCGTTCCGGAAGGCGCGGAGGAGCCGGGCGTCCACCCGGGGAAGGTCGAGCACCCCCGGCCACCCGGTGAACCGGACTCCTCGCAGGTCGGCCGGTACGACCCGATTTACTTCAACGTGCACCTCGACGGGGACACACAGGGCGTCAGTTTGCAGAGGGACGCCACCACCTTGCCGGGGCCTGGCAGGACGAGGATCAAGGTGAGGAACGAGTCGGACCGTCCCGTCCAGGTCGGCTCCCACTATCACTTCGCCGAGGTCAACCCGGGGCTCAAGGTCGTCGGTGTCGAGGTGCCCGCCGACCAGGCGGTCCCGGATGACCGCGGTCTGTGGAACTGCGACGCGGCGAAGGGCCGACGGCTCAACATCGCCGCGGGCACCTCCGTGCGCTTCGAGCCCGGCGACGAGCGCTCCGTGGAACTGGTGCAGATCCAGGGCGATGTCACGGCCGGCGGCGACACCGGCGACCTGACCAGGATCCAGGGACTGCGCGAGGGGATCGTCCGATGAGCGCCCCACAGGGACAGGGCTGCGGCCAGGGGCCGAAGCCGGGCAACGAGCTGACGCGGGCGGACTACACCGCGCTGTACGGACCGACCACACGCGACCGGGTCCGGCTCGCCGACACCGACCTCACGCTGGAGATCGAGGCCGACTGGAGCGGCGGTCCTTCGTACAGCGGCAACGAGGTGATCTTCGGCGGCGGCAAGGTGGTCCGCGAGTCGATGGGAATGTCGCACCTCGCCAGGGACGGAAGGCACACCGACGGCACCGCCACGGACCACCGGCCAGTGGACACCGTCATCACGGGCGCGCTGATCCTGGACTGGTGGGGTGTGGTCAAGGCCGACGTCGGCATCCGCGACGGCGCGATCACGGCCATCGGCAAGGCGTACAACCCCGAGACGATGGACCCGATCGCGAGCGACAGGTTCGAGACGCCGAACCGTACGACTCCGGGCAACACGGTTCCGGTGCCGGTGACGCCGGTGAGTTTCGTCATCGGGCCGAGCACCGAGGTCATTTCCGGCAATGGGCGGATCCTCACGGCGGGCGGCGTGGACACCCATGTCCACTTCATCTGCCCCGGGGAGATCCACGAGGCGCTGGCCTCGGGTGTGACCACCCTGATCGGCGGCGGTACGGGACCGGCGGAAGGCAGTACGGCCACCACCGTCACCCCGGGCGCGTGGCACATCAGGCGGGTTTTCGAGGCGCTGGACGAGTTCCCGGTCAACATCGGTCTGCTCGGCAAGGGCAGCACGATGAACGAGCACGAGCTCAACGCGCAGGTGGACGCCGGTGTCTGTGGCTTCAAGATCCACGAGGACTGGGGTGCCACGCCCGCGGTGATCGACCGGGCCCTGGAGGTCTGTGAAGAGCGCGGTGTCCAACTCGCCCTGCACGCCGACTCGCTGAACGAGTCAGGGTTCCTGGAGAGTACGCGTGCGGCTTTCACCGGGGACGGCAGGGACGCAGGGGGGAAGCCCATGAAGATGAAGGCGCGCTCCCTCCACATCTTCCATGTCGAGGGTGCCGGCGGCGGTCACGCGCCCGACATGATCGAGCTGGTCAAGGAACCGAACGTCCTCCCGGCCTCGACCAACCCGACGCGTCCTCTGACGGTCAACACCGTCAAGGAGCACGTCGACATGATGATCGTGTGCCATCACCTCAACCCGGACATCCCGGCGGACATCGCCTTCGCCGACTCCCGGATCCGGCCGTCCACCATGGCCGCTGAGGATCTCCTCCACGACATGGGCGCGATCTCCATGATGTCCTCCGACGCCCAGGCGATGGGCCGCATCGGCGAGATGGTCATGCGTACCTGGCAGACCGCGCACGTCATGAAGAGCCGCTACGGACCGCTGAAGGAGGACCTCGAAGCCGCGGGGGTCCGCGCGATCACCGACGACACGGACCACTCCTTCAACGACCGGCGGCGGCAGCCGAACGACAACTTCCGGGCCCGCCGGTACGTCGCCAAGTACACGATCAACCCGGCGATCACCCACGGCATCGACGGCCATGTCGGCGATGTGGTGACCGGGAAGCTCGCCGATCTGGTGCTGTGGGAGCCGAAGTTCTACGGCGTCAGACCGCACATGGTCCTCAAGGGCGGCCAGCTCGCGTACGCGCAGGTCGGTGACGCCAACGCGTCGATCACCACGCCGCAGCCCTACCAGGCGCGCCCGGTCTGGGGCTCCACCGGCCGCTCCCCGGGACGCAACTCGGTGAACTTCGTGGCTCCGGGCGTGGCCGGCAGACTGAACGGAGACGGCACCGGCGGCAGTCCGGGCCTCGGTCTCGGCAAGGACTTCGTGGACATCGCACGCACCCGGGACGTCACGAAGGCCGACATGAAACTGAACGGCACCGTGCCCGACAGCCTCGAAGTCGACCACAACAGCTTCGAGGTCACCATCGGCGGTGCGACCACGAGCGACGCCCGCACGGAACTCAACGGTGCGACCGTGCCGCGCTCGTACGTCAGCGAAGTACCTCTGGCACAGCGGTACTTCCTCTTCTGAACTGCCGTTCTGAACGGCTTCTGAACCGTCGCCCGCTCACCTCCGGCGAGACTTCCGACCCCGTGAATGTGAAAGGCAGCCGCTCACCCATGAGCCGTGCAGCCCTGCTCCTGCTGGCCGACGGCCGCTTCCCCGCCGGAGGGCACGCCCACTCAGGCGGCGTCGAAGCCGCGATCGCCCACAAAGCCGTACACGACACCAACAGCCTCCAGGCGTTCTGCCGCGGCCGTCTCCACACCACCGGCCTGACCATGGCCGGTCTGGCAGCCGCGGCTGCCGCCGGAGTCGACCCGCTGCTGCTGGACGAGGCAGCCGACGCACGCACCCCCGTCCCCGCGCTGCGCGCCGTCGCACGTCGGCTCGGCCGGCAGCTGATGCGCGCGGCCCGTGCCACCTTCCCGTCCGAGGAACTGGAACGGCTGGCCGCCGAGCGTCCTCGCGGCGCCCACCAGCCGCTCGTGCTGGGTCTCGCCGCCCGCGCCGCCGGGCTCACCCCGCTGGACGCCGCCTGTGCCGCGGCGTACGAGAGCGTCAGTGGCCCGGCCACCGCGGCGGTGCGTCTGCTCAGCCTCGACCCGCTCGACGCCTCGGGGCTGCTGGCCCGCCTCAGCGCCGAGACCGACGCCGTCGCCACGGCCGCAGCCCACGCTGCGGACCGCGTCACGGTCGAGGGCGTCGACGCCCTGCCGTCGGCGTCCTCGCCGCTGCTGGACATCACCGGTGAACAGCACGCCGCCTGGACCGTCCGGCTCTTCGCCTCCTGAACCTTCCCACCTCTGGAGTTCTTCGTGCACCTCGACCAGCCCGTCACCATGCCGCTCCACCACACCCACAGCGCCGAGCCGTTCAGCGCCGACGGCACCCGCCGAGCCCTCCGGGTCGGCCTGGGCGGGCCCGTCGGCTCCGGCAAGACAGCGAGCGTCGCCGCGCTCTGCCGCGCCCTGCGTGACCGCTGGTCGATCGCCGTCGTCACGAATGACATCTACACCCGCGAGGACGCCGAATACCTGCTGCGCGAGGCCGTGCTGTCGCCCGAGCGGATCACCGCGGTGGAGACCGGCGCGTGCCCGCACACCGCGATCCGCGACGACATCTCGGCCAACCTCGAAGCCGTCGAACACCTGGAGCGGACTCTCCACCCCCTCGACCTCACGCTCGTCGAGTCCGGTGGCGACAACCTCACCGCGACCTTCTCCAAGGGCCTCGTCGACGAGCAGATCTTCGTCATCGACGTCTCCAGCGGGGACGACATCCCCCGCAAGGGCGGCCCCGGCATCACCACCGCCGACCTCCTCGTCATCAACAAGACCGACCTCGCCCCGCACGTCGGTGCCGACCTAGCCACCATGGCCGCCGACGCCGAACGGCAACGCGGCGGTCTTCCCGTCATCTTCACCAGCCTCACCTCGGACGACGGCATCCGCGAGGTCGCCGAATGGGTCACCGCCCACCTCAACGCGTGGCACGCCAAGGCCGCCGTATGAGCCCCGCCGCGCAACTCGCCGCGGACCAAGGGGCACCGGCCGGGATCCCCTCCGGAGCCGAGGAGCCCGCCGGGCACCCGGACGGGGTGCGGGCCACGGCCCGTATCCGTGCCACGTACAACGGGCGCGCCACCACGCTTCCGCAGCTGCGCAGTGACGGTCCGTTCCACCTCCGGCGCATGCGCACCGACGGAAACACCGCCAAGGTGGGGATCATCGGTGCGATGAGTGCCCCGCTCGGCGGCGACCGGCTCACCATCGACGTCACCGCCGGGGACCGGGCCGTACTGGAAGTCACGACGGCCGCCGCCACGCTCGCCCTGCGCGGTCCCACGACCGCCCCGGCCACTTACGACGTACGGCTCACCGCCGGGGAACACACCACCCTGCGCTGGCTGCCCCAGCCGCTGATCAGCGCCGCGGGCAGCAACCTCCGGCAGACCTGCACCGTGGAACTCGCCGCCACCTCCCGGCTGTTGCTGCGAGAGGAGCAGCTCCTGGGCCGGGCCAACGAGGATCCGGGCCACCTCGTCAGCCGACTCCTGGTCCACCGCGCCGGAAGACCGCTGCTCGACCAGCGGACGGCGTACGGGGACCCCGAGCCCGGTTGGGACGGCCCGTCCGTCCTGCACACACACCGCGCCGTCGGCCAACTCCTGCTCGTCGACCCCGAGATGGGCACGCCCCGTGGCCCCGTACTCCTCGGCGAGGGTTCCCGGGGCGGATGCGCCGTCCTCACACCGCTGGCCGGCGGCCCGGCACTGCTCGCCACCGCCGTCGCACCGACCTCATCGGCCCTGCGGGAACTGTTGGACGAAGCCCTCGCGCACGCCCTGCGAGAGTAGAAGGCCGGGGCGCGGCGCGCCATCGCCGGATGCTTGCGGGGAGCCACCCGCACGCCACCCGCACGCCGCCCGCGCCCCGCCCCCGCCCCGTCCGGGTGCCGGTGTTCAGCTCGCCCGGGTGAGCGTCTGCTTGATGCCGTCGACGACGGCGCGGCTGGTCACGGCGCTCGTGTGGGTGACGGTACCGGGCTTGATCAGCAGGTCCTCGGGGTTGGGGTTCTCGCCCCTGGTGACCTGTACGTGCCGGGTGCCGAGGAAGGTGAGGGTCTTCTCTTCGAAGATCCACTCCTCGCGCTCACCGCTGACGTTGTCCAGGCGCGCCACGGCGATGCCCTCGCGTCCCTCGGCGTCGACGGCGCCGTCGACCGTGACGACACCGGGGATCTTCGTCACAGCCTTGTAGAGCGCGGCCTCCAGCCCGGACGGCGGGTAGCTCTCGCCGAGCAGGTCCCCGATCGCGGAGAACGCCGCCTGGTCGGGGCTGTTGCCCTGCCCTTCGCTCTCCGCGTAGACCTTCTTGAGCAGGGCGTCGGGGTCGGTGGGCAGCTTGCTCAGGATGTCCCACGACGAGGAGGAACCGTGCGGCGAGTCGAGCGTCTCGCCGCCCTCGGGGCTGACGCCCGGCTCGATCAGCCATCCCTTGTGCCCGTCGGGCGACTGCCAGACCTGCCGGCGGTGCGGCTTGTCGCTCACCACGGTGTGCTCGTCGCCGGAGGTCTTGACGTGGGTGTCGGCGGTGGTGGACTCCACGTAGAGGAACTGGTCGGCGCGCGGCTCCGGAGTCGGGGATTCCGTGGCGGCCAGGGAGATTCGGTCGAGCAGGGCGACGGTGCCGGTGGCGCTGGCGCTGCCGATCTCGGTGGTCAGGACCGGTCCGGCGGTGAGGCCGGTGCCGCTGTCGGTGCCGTCCTGTCCGGCGAGGACACCGCTGGTCGCGATCACGCCGGCCAGGGCACACGCCGCGAGTGGCAGAACGATCGCCGGGCGCCGGAACCAGCCGCGCCGCTCCTGGGGGCGGGCCAGCGCGGCGGCCGGCGCGGCGGCGGGGGCGGTGGTGCGTGTCTCGTCGTGGATCTGGGCCATGAGGCGCTCCTTGTGGAACTCGTGGCGGCCCACCGGCAGATCCCGCTCGGCCGGCGGCAGGAGACCCTCGGTCTCCCGCCACTCGGCCGGACGCGGTGAACGATCGGTGTTCATCGGTTTCCCTCCCGTGCGGACCGGACCGCGGATGCGCGGTCTCCTCTTACCTGTCGAACTGGCGCGACGAGTTCCCTTTTCTCCGCGGCGAGTTCGGCGTCGGCGAGTCTGCCCAGCTTCTTGCGGGCGCGGGACAGCCGGGAGCGGACGGTACCGACGGGGACGCCCAGGACGGTCGCCGCCTGCGCGTACGGCATGCCCTCCCACAGGCACAGCACCAGCACCTCACGTTCGCGGCGCTTCAGCGAGGCCAGCGCGCGCAGGGTGGCGGCCAGTCGCCGGCGGTCGTCCACCCGGCCGGCGATCTCGCCGGCGTGGTCGGGGATCTCCAGCGCGCCCCGACGGGCGTCGGCTACCGACGCGGCGGCCGCCGCGCGGTAACGCCGGTTGCTCCGCAAGTGGTTGCGGGCGACGTTGGTGGCGACGCCGAGCAGCCACGGACGCAGCGATCCCCCGTCCGCGTCCACCTTCTCCCGCATCCGCCAGGCCGCCATGAACGCCTCCGCCATGACGTCCTCCGCGACGGATCAGTCGGCGGTCAGCCGAAAAGCGTGGTTGTAAACGGCGCGCGCGTAGGCGTCGAAGAGCTCCGCGAAGGCGTCGGGGTCGCCGTCCCTGATCCGAGTGCGCAATTCTGTGGTCACGTCTGGGACCTGTCCGGCACGGTGTGGCGAGTTCCAGTGACGTGCGTCACAGCGCGATCGATTATTGGTTTGCCGCCTGTCGGCCCGGTCGGATAGGAAGCCTGCATGCTACGAGGCAGCAAGGTCGGGCTCAGGGCCCGGCATGACGAGGACGTTCCGATTCTGGAGGCCGAGCTCTACGGCGACGTGGTCAACGCCGCGCGGGCCGAGGCGGGGCCGTGGCGGCCGATCACGCCCGGGTCGAAGGAATCGCCGGCCGTGGTGGACGACAAGGAGCAGGGGCACGTCCCGTTCTCCGTGGTGGAGTTGGACGGCGGCGCGCTGGTCGGTGCCGCGACGCTGTGGGACCTCGACACCCACAACCGGTCCGCGCACATCGGACTGGGGCTGCTGCCGTCGGCCCGTGGCAAGGGTTACGGGACCGACGTGGTCGCGGTGCTGTGCCACTACGGCTTCGTCGTGCGCAGCCTGCACCGGCTGCAGATCGAGACGCTGTCGGACAACACCGCGATGCTGCGCTCCGCGGAGCGCAACGGCTTCGTCCGCGAGGGTGCGCTGCGCTCGTCGGCCTGGGTGATGGGCGAGTTCCTGGACGAGGTGCTGCTCGGGCTGCTCGTGGAGGAGTGGAAGCCGGCCTCGGAGGAAACGCCCTAGGCCGGATAATTTCGGCGCCGGGTCGGTCCGTCGGCGTCACAGCGGGGGGTCGGCGAAGAGTTCGACCAGCCAGCGCGCACTCTCCGCGTCCCCCGGGGCCACCCCGCCGTCGGATGTCCCGGGGAAGAGGCGGCCCCAGGCGCAGGCCCGGCCGATCGCGCCGAGGCGCCAGGCCAGGGTGGCGGCGCGTCGCAGCTCGGCCGTCGTGTGGCCGGGGCCCGTCCATGGCTCCAGGTAGGCGTCCCGGAGCCGCGGCAGTACCTCGGAGCCGTACCGGTCGCGGGCCGCCAGCGCGGGGACCAGCAGGCTGCAGAAGGGGTGCGAGACCGCCGCGTCGCCCCAGTCGAAGAAGGTGAAACGGCCCGGTGCCGGGGCGAAGAGCTGGCCGTCGTGCAGATCGGAGTGGTCGAGCGTGTCGGCGATGCCGATGTCCGCGAGCTCCGCGCACCAGTCCACGAGGCGGGGGCGCGACGCGCGCAGCGCCTCGCGGCCGGTGGGCCCCAGCTCGGTGTTGCTGTCGACGACGCTGTCGAAGATCTCCGGGAGAACGGCCGGACGGGCGTTGGGAACACCCAGCAGTTCGATCTTCTCGGAGTACGGCCGCAGGGCTCGCTGCATCTCGGCGTACTGGCGCAGCAGTTCCTCCCAGGCCCCCGGGCCGCCGGAGCCGCCGTTCAGTACGTCCCTGAAGAGCGGTCCGCCGTCCGGAAGCAGTGACCAGCCACGGTCGGTGTCGACGGCGAGCGGCTTCAGTACGTGCTCGGGGACCCAGCCCGCCAGCGCCTCGGCCAGTCCGGCTTCGAAGGCACTGCCGGGCGGGTTGGCCTTGAACCACACGGCTTCGTGCTCTTCGACCGGCATCCGCACCAGCACGGACCAGGGCCGCAGCCGCACCGTACGCCGTCCTGTCTCGCGCAGCCCATGAGCCGCGAGCCGGCGCTCCGCCCAGCCGAGGGCGGCCTCCCGCCACTCGTCCTGTTCCCAGGGGGTCACCGCGTCCGGGTACTGCCCCCGGTCCGGGACCACCGACGCATCACGTTCCATCGGTCCATCCCACCAGTGTGCCCGTCGGCGCACAACGAACTTTTGTGGCTGGGGCCGGCAGGTCAGCAGGTCAGAGGGGCGAGAGGGGCATGGGTGTGGCGGGCGGGGGGAAGCTGGGGCGACGGTTCGGGTGGCTGTGGGCGTCGTACGCCGTCAGTTCGTACGGCACGGCGCTCGGGTTCGGCGCGTTTCCCCTGATCGCTGTCCTCGTGCTGGACTCCGGGCCGGCCCAGGTCGCGGCGCTGGCCGCCACCGGGCGGGCGGTCGGAGCGCTGCTGGCGGTGCCGCTCGGTCCGTGGGTGGAGTTCCGCCGCAAACGGCCGGTCATGGTGGCCATGGACCTGGTCCGGTTCGCTGCGCTGATGAGTGTCCCCGCCGCGTTCGCGTTCGGCAGGCTCAGCTTCGCCCAGCTCCTCGTCGTCTCCGTAGTCGTCGCCGCGGCCAACATCGCCTTCAACGCGGCCGGCGGCGCGTACCTCAAGACGCTTGTGCCGCCGAAGGACCTGCTCATCGCCAACGGCCGCTTCGAGTCCACGACATGGACCGCGACGATGGTCGGACCGCCGCTCGGGGGAGCGGCGATCGCGATCCTCGGCCCGGTGACGACCGTGGCGGCCGACGCCGTCAGCTATCTGCTCTCGGCCGCGGGAATCCGCGCCATCGGCGGGAGCGAACCGAGCCCGCCCCGCCGTGCGAACCTGCCCCGCCGCGCGAGCCCGCCGCGCGCCGCCACGCCGCGGCGGCTGCGCGCGGGCGATCTGCTCGAAGGGTGGCGCGCCATCCTCGGTCAACCCACCCTGCGCCGGCTGTTCTTCAACTCCCTCACGGTCAACTCCCTGATCATGGCCGCCGAGCCGCTGCTGGCCGTACTTCTGCTGGGCAGTCTCGGGTGGGCACCCTGGCAGTACGGTCTCGCGTTCGCGCTCCCCTGCGTCGGCGGCCTCATCGGCTCCCGCCTCGCGTGCCGGCTCGTGGCACGGTTCGGGCAGCGCGGGGTGCTGATCGTCTCCGGGGTTTCGCGCGCCTGCTGGCCGGTCGGGCTGGCGTTCGTGCAGCCGGGTGTGCCCGGGATCGCGCTCGTCATGGCCATCCAATTCGGCCTGGTGACCTGCTGCGCGGTGTTCAACCCGGTCCTGGCCACCTACCGGCTGGAACACATCGCGCCCGACCGGGTCGCCCGCACCCTGACCTCGTGGTCGGTCAGCAGCAGCGCAGCCATCGCCGCGGTGACCGCCTCGTGGGGTCTGCTGGCCGCCCTCACCACTCCCCGTACGGCGATCGCCGTCGCGGGGCTCCTCCTCCTGGCCACCCCGCTGCTGCTCCCGCGAGCAACTTCCAGCTCCTGTCCGGTGGAAGACCCACCGGACAACACCTAGTCGCTGCCCCCGCCTCCGCCCCCACCGCTTCCGCAGCTGAAGCCGCCCGGTTCCGGGGACCCGTGCGTGCCGGAGCCCGGGTCCGAGGACGAATCCGGGTCGTACGCGTACTCGTAGTCCGGTTCGGCCGCCCTGCCCATACGGATCAGGGTCCGCCCCAGACCGGACGGGACCGACGTACCCGCGACGAGGCGGCGCAGCCGTCGGTCCGGGTGTCCGGCCGGTCCTTCGAAGATGTACGCGGGGAACGTCGCCTCCTTCTTGGCCGCGGCCAACTGCCGCCTGCCCGCCGGGGTGAGCCGGTGCCGGCTCCGGGCGACGAGGCCGATGGCGACCAGCTCCCGCTTGATCTCCGCGACTTCAGGCCCGCCGCGCAGGGCGTTCGCGACGACCTTCAGGCTCCTCCCGCGCTGGCAACTGGCGAGGACCGCCCGTTCGACGGGGTGCCTCGCGAGGCCGTCGCTCTCCTCGGCCGCCCGCACCCGGGGGCCGACGATCGTGACGGCCCCCCGGTCGCGCAGCGCGAAGAGCGCGGCTTCCAGGACGCGTTGAGGTCCGCCGGCCAGATAGGCCACTTCGTACGCTTCGAGTCGTCGTTCGGCCGCCGGGACGTGCCGTCGTATCGTGGTCCGCACAGGAGCCCCCGTCCCTGATGTCGTACCTGATGTCGTCTTTCGCCAGTATGGCTGCGATGCCCGGAACGGGCCCCGGCGCGACGGCAGTTCAGAGGAAGACTTGAGGTACGGCCGCGTGCGACGGCGCGGTCCCGCGCCGGGCCGAAATGCGGTCGACGCGGACCGGCCCTACCGATAGATGTGGACCATGACCTCACCTTTGGAAGACCTCCTTCCCGGTACGCGACGGGCCCTGCTGCACCGCATCGCCACCGCGCAGTCGGAGGGCCGCGCTCCCTCGCTCGTCGGCGCTGTCGCGCGCGACGGGCGCACCGTCTGGTCGGGCGGGCGCAGTTGTGTGGACGGGCATGAGCCGGACGCGGACACCCAGTACCGGATCGGCTCGATCACCAAGTGCTTCACCGCCGTTCTGGTGTTGCGGCTGCGTGACGAGGGGCTGCTCGATCTGGGTGACCCGCTGGAGAAGCACCTCCCCGGCACCGGGGTCGGTGCGGTCACCATCGCCCAACTGCTCGGCCACGGGGCGGGCTTGGCGGCCGAGGCACCGGCGCCCTGGTGGGAGCGCACCCCGGGTACGACACGGCCCGAGCTGGCGGATGTCCTCGGTGAGCACCCCGTGCTGCATCCCGCCGGGCGGCTGCACCACTACTCCAACCCTGGCTACACCCTGCTCGGTTCACTGATCGAGGCGATCCGCGGCGCGTCCTGGGAGGAGGTGCTGCGGCGGGAGATCCTGGAGCCGCTGTCCCTGCGCCGTACGAGCACACAGCCCGTCGCCCCGGCGGCAGGCGGCTGGGCCGTGCATCCCTGGGCCGACGCGCTTCTGCCCGAACCCGCCGAGGATCTCGGTCTGATGGCCCCCGCCGGCCAGCTCTGGTCGACGGCCGAGGACCTGTGCCGCTTCGGCGCGTTCCTCGCCGAGGGCGACGACCGTGTCCTGAGCGCGGCGTCCCTGCGGGAGGCCCGGACGCCCGCCACACCTCCGGAGAGCGGGGAGTGGGACGGCGGTTACGGGCTCGGCGTGCAGCTGGCCCGCCGGAGGGGCCGCACGCTGGCCGGGCACACCGGCTCCCTGCCGGGCTTCGTCGCCGCGCTCTGGGTCAGTGCCGAGGACGGGCTGGTCGCCGTCGCTCTCGCCAACGCCACCTCGGGACCGCTCGTCGGCGCCGTCGCCGCCGATCTCATCGGCATCGTGGCGGACGCGGAGCCCCGTATCCCCGAGCCATGGCGGCCACTGCCCGAGGTCGACCAGACGCTCTTGGAGCTCACGGGCCCCTGGTACTGGGGCGCGAGTCCGTTCGTACTGCGCCTCACGGCGGACGGCGGGCTGGACTTCCGGCCGCTGCGCGCGGCGGGCCGCCGTTCCCGGTTCACGGCGCGGCCGGACGGGACCTGGACGGGCCTCGACGGTTACTACACGGGGGAGACGCTGCGGGTCGTCCGGCGCCCGGACGGCCAGGTGAGCCATCTCGACCTGGGCTCCTTCGTCTACACCCGCGAGCCGTACGAGCCGGGGGACGCGGTCCCGGGCGGGGTGGACGAACAGGGCTGGCGCGGCCTGTGATGTTTCACGTGAAACCACACAAAGGCGCAGCCAGGTCTACGCCCCGGCCTCCAGGCTCAGCTTCAGTCCGACATGGGACGCGGTGAAGCCGAGCCGCTCGTAGAAGCGGAGGGCGTCCGTACGCGACGCGTCGGACGTCAGCTGCACCAACTGGCAGCCCTGGCGCCCGGATTCGTCGATGGCCCACTGGATCAGCCGGGTGCCGAGGCCGGAGCCGCGCTCGTCGGAGTGGACCCGTACGCCCTCGATGACCGACCGTGTGGCGCCCCGGCGGGAGATGCCGGCGATGATCGTCAGTTGCAGCGTCCCGACGACGCGTCCGTCGCGCTCGGCGACGACCTGGTACTGGTTCGGGTCGTCGGCGAGCCGCTCGAAGGCCCTGCGGTACGGCGTGAGGTCGTCCGGCGACTCGCGCGCCGCGCCGAGCCGGTCGTCGGCGAGCATGGCGACGATCGCCGGGAGGTCGGCGGCTTCGGCGGGCCGTATACGCAGATCGGTGGCCGGATCGGTGCCCGGATCTGCGTGCGGCTCGGTGTGCTGATCGGTCATGGACCGCAGGTTACGCCGGTGCCGACCGCGCCGGCACACGCAGCTCTTCCACGGCCCTGACCAGCGGCGCGAGCTCGGGATTCGTTGCCGCCGCGTCCAGTGCCTCGCGCAGCGCGGTGTCGTTCGTCGGCCGTGCCTCGGCCAGCAGCCGCAGGCCCGTCTCGCTGACGTCGGTGTAGATCCCGCGCCGGTCGGTGGGGCAGAGATAGCGGGTGAGCAGCCCCCGGTCCTCAAGGCGGGTGACCAGACGGGTGGTCGCGCTCTGGCTGAGGACCACGGCGTCGGCGACCTGCTTCATCTGGAGGTGCCCGCCTTCGCCGTCGTGCTGGCGGCTGAGGACGTCGAGCAGTGAGTACTCGCGGACGCTGAGATCGTGCCCGCTCTGGAGAGCCCGCTCGATGTGCGACTCGATCCTGCTGTGCAGCAGGGAGAGGGCCACCCAGCCCTGGGCGAGTGCGGTGAGTGCGGGGTCCGTGGCAGTCATGGCGTCGTCTTCCTCCGTCGTCTCCGCAGTCTCCATCGACCGGAGCTTCCTCGGCCCAGGATAGGGCACGTCTGCAATATAGCGCGCTTGCAATTAAACGGCGTCTGCAAGTATTGTCCACGCTCGTAAAGCGCACGCGCAATCAGCGCCTGCCAGGCAAGCAGCGTCGGCCGCCCAAGCGGCACCTACGCGGCCGACGCCTCGTACCTCGTACTCCGGGAAAGGCCACACCCATGCCACTCGCCCTCCTCGCCCTGGCCATCGGGGCGTTCGGGATCGGGACCACCGAATTCGTGATCATGGGGCTGCTCCCCGAGGTCGCCACCGAGTACGGCGTCACCATCCCCACCGCGGGCCATCTGGTCAGCGGTTACGCCCTCGGGGTCGTACTCGGCGCGCCGATCATGACCGTCCTGGGCACCCGCGTCAGCCGCAAGCGCATGCTGATGCTGCTGATGGGCCTGTTCATCGCGGGCAACGTGGTGTCAGCCCTCGCCCCCACCTTCGGCCTCATGCTCACCGGCCGCGTCGTCGCCTCGCTCGCCCACGGCGCGTTCTTCGGCATCGGATCGGTCGTCGCCGCGGGCCTCGTCGCACCGCACAAGCGGGCCGGCGCCATCGCGATGATGTTCACCGGTCTCACCCTCGCCAATGTCGTGGGCGTCCCCCTGGGTACGTACGTCGGCCAGAACACCGGCTGGCGCGCGACCTTCCTCCTTGTCGCGGGCCTCGGGGTCGTCGGTCTCGCCGGTGTCGCCAAGCTCGTACCGGAGCAGCCGCGCCCGAAGGGCGTACGGATCCGCCACGAGGTGGCCGCGTTCCGCAACGTCCAGGTCCTGCTCGCCATGGGGATGACGGTCCTCGGCTTCGGCGGAGTCTTCGCCGCGATCACCTACATCACCCCGATGATGACGCGGACCGCCGGCTTCGCCGACTCCTCCGTCACCTGGCTGCTGGTGCTTCTCGGCCTCGGCATGGTCGTCGGCAACCTCGTCGGCGGCCGGTACGCCGACCGCCACCTCATGCCCATGCTGTACGTGTCGCTCGGCGCCCTCTCCGTCGTCCTCGCGCTCTTCACCCTCACCGCGCACGACAAGATCGCCGCCGCCGTCACGCTCTTCCTGATCGGGGCGCTCGGTTTCGCGACCGTGCCGCCGCTCCAGAAGCGCGTGCTCGACCAGGCGTCGGGCGCCCCGACGCTGGCCTCCGCGGTCAACATCGGCGCGTTCAACCTGGGCAACGCCCTCGCCGCCTGGCTCGGCGGCCTGGTCATCGGCGCCGGGCTCGGCTACACCGCGCCCAACTGGGTCGGTGCCGCGCTCGCCGCTTCCGCGCTGCTCCTCGCCGTCGTCTCGCACACACTCGAACGCCGTGCGGCCCGTGGCGGCGACGGCGCCGCCACGGACCTCACCGGGCCCGGTGCCGCCGCCCCCGCCGCGTCAGTCCCCACGGTTTCAGCACCGACACGGCGGTCATGAAGAGATACGCGCCGGTCGCCACGGTCGGCGCCGCGACCAGGCTGATGTCGGGCACGCCACCGCTGTCCGCGGCCTGCCCGATCCCCGGCCGCAGCGCGAAGACCGTCGCGGCGCCGGTGACGAGCGTGATCCAGAACTTGATCCAGACCCAGTGGTACCGGGCCAGCCCCCACGGCGTACCCAGCGAGAGCACCAGACCACTGACGAGCGTGACGACGACGATGGGCGCGAGCAGCAGATCGGCGAAGACGTCCATCGCGCGGTAGGAGGCATCGGTGAGAGTGGGGTCGCCGGTGGTGTACGCGGTGATACCAAGCGTCAGCAGGCCGAGGGTGAGGCCCAGCCAGCTCACGGAGACGGCGACATGGACGACGAGGAGTGCCCGGCGGGCGGGCCGCTTGAGTGGTTTCACGTGGAACACGGTGTCGTGATTCGTACCGGAGGGCGTCTGACGTCGGGAGTAACCGCCCGTACTAACCTCGGCGTACATGGACAGCCCTGGGAAGCACATCGGCGACCGCCCTCGCACTCTGCACCTCTTCGACCTCGACGGCACGCTGATCCGGGGATCGGCCGCCGCGATCGAGCTGTCCCGGCAGCTCGGCGTGGGCGCCGAGATCGCCGCGCTGGAGGGGGAGTTCCTGACGGCGGGACTGGCTCCGGACGAGTTCGCCGTACGGGCCAGGGAGCTGTGGGCGGAGCTCACCGCCGCACAGGTGGAGGCGGCCTTCGAGGGAGCACCGTGGCTGGCCGGGATCCGGGAGGTCTGGGAGACCATCCGGGGGCGGGGCGACTACTGCGCCGTGATCACGCTGTCGCCCGACTTCTTCGTGGAGCGGCTGCTGCCGTGGGGCGCGCACGCGACGTACGGCTCACGCTGGCCGGCGCCGCCGTTCACCGCGCCGGTGGACCGGGCGGGGATTCTCAACGCGGCGGCGAAGGTACGGATCGCCGGCGAGCTGTGCGCGCGGTTCGGGGTACGGCCGGCGGACTGTGTCGCCTTCGGGGATTCCATGTCCGACGCGGCCGTCTTCGCGTCCGTACCGCGCGCGGTGGCGGTGAACGCGGACCACCATCTGACCGGGCTCGCCACGCACACCTACACGGGCGGCGATCTGCGTGAGGCGTTCGCGCTGATCGACGGCTCTTGAGAGATGTCCGGCGTCAGCCCAGGTCGGGCGCGTGCATCGCCCGTACGCCCTCGATGTTGCCGTCCAGATAGTGCCGCAGCGACAGCGGTACGAGATGGACGGCGGCGATCCCGACCCGGCTGAACGGCACCCGTACGATCTCGTACTCCCCGGACGGCTCGTCGATCTCCGGCCCGTGCCGCAGCGACGGGTCCATCGATTCGAGCCGGCAGACGAAGAAGTGCTGCACCTTCACGCCGGTGACGCCGCCGTCCGTGATGTGCTCGACGGTGTCGACGAAACAGGGCACGACATCGGTGACCTTGGCGCCCAGTTCCTCGTCGACCTCGCGGTGGAGTGCCGCCACGACCGTGGTGTCGTCCGGCTCGACGCCGCCGCCGGGAGTCAGCCAGTACGGATCCACACCCGGCTTGGTGCGCTTGATGAGGACGAGATGGTCGTCGTCGAGCAGGATGGCGCGTGCGGTGCGCTTGACCACGGGACGTTCGGTCATGGGAAGAGCGTGGCCCGATACGGCCGGGTCGAAACTCCTCCGGGCCCTGCGGTCACCAGTCGACCGAAGCACGCAGCAGCCATTCGTGCGCCCGCGCGATGTGCGGCAGGGCGAGTGTGCCGGTGCGTACGACGAGGAAGTACGTGCGCAGCGGCGGCACCGGCGGGTCGTAGAGGGCGACGACCTCGCCGCGTTCCAGCGCGGCTTCGCACAGATAGCGCGGAAGTACGGCCAGTCCCGCGCCCGCCGCCGCGCTCTCCAGGACGGCGCGCAGGTCCGGCGCGATGACGGCGCCCGCGGCGGCCGGCCGCGAGTCGAAGACCGAGCCCCAGTAGCGCGAGACGAGCGGCAGGGACTCGTGGACCTCCACCACCGGCAGCTGCTCCAGGACGACATGGCCCTTGCGCAGTACGTCGTGGCCCAGCCGCCCGGCCCAGCGGGGCGAGGCGACCAGCACGTGCTCCTCGTCGCAGAGCGGCGTCGCGGTGAGCAGCCCGCCGCGCGGCCTGGCGGTCGCGATGGCGAGGTCGTGGTGCCCGGCGGCGAGGCCGTCCAGGGTCTCCTCGGCGTTGCCGAAGAACGAGGCGCGGAGCGCGAGGCCCTGGCTGATCAGCGGCGTGAGCGCGGGCAGGGCGCGTACGGCGGTGAACTCCGGCGGCCCCGCGAGATGGAGCGTCCGGACGCCCGACTCGTCGTCGAGCCCGGTCTCGGTGATCTCGACCAGGGCGTCGAGATGGGGCGCGGCCCGGTGGGCGAGTTCGTCGCCGATGGTGGTGGGGGTGACGCCCCGGGCCTGGCGCAGGAACAGCGGGCGGCCCAACTGGCGTTCCAGGGTGCGTATCTGGCCGGTGACCGCGGGCTGGGAGAGGCCGAGCAAGGCAGCGGCGCGGGTGAAGGAGCCGGCTCGGTGGACGGTGACGAAGGTGCGCAGCAGGGCCAGGTCCATGTCAGCCCTCCTCAACTTCCGGTCCCACGCGAGCCCGTCCCGGAGCCCGTCGCCGGAGCCTCCAACTATAAATAAGTCGATAGGCTGCTGTCGCTACTGTGATTGGACACTGACGCAGAGTCAACTAGCCTTGTTGGCGTGGTTCTTCACGCGTGGAACCCGAGGGCGGCCCGAGCCACGAGGGGGGAGGCTCGGACCGCCTGTTCCGTTTCCGGCCCTGGTCAGGGCGCTGATTCCGTCAGCGCGCGAAGTACGTCGGCGACGAGGTCGTCCGGATCCTCGGCGCCCGCGGAGAAGCGCACGAACCCCTCAGGTACGGCGTCGCCGCCCCACCGCCCCCGCCGCTCGGCGGTCGACCGCACGCCGCCGAAGCTCGTCGCGTCGTCCACCAGCCGCAGCCCGTCCAGGAAGCGCTCGGCATGGTCCCGGTCGGGCAGCACGAACGACACCACGCATCCGTGGCGCCGCATCTGCGTGGCCGCGACGGCGTGCGAGGGGTCGTCGGGCAGCCCGGGGTAGCGCAGCCCGCTCACATCGGCCCGCCCGCTCAGCGCCCGCGCGAGCAGCAGCGCGTTCGAGCACTGCCGGTCGACGCGCAGTTGCAGGGTGGACAGCGAACGGTGGGCGAGCCAGGCCTCCATCGGCCCCGGGATGGCGCCGGCGATCTTGCGCCAGCGCCGCACCCCCGCCGCCAGTTCGGGATCTTCGCAGGTCACATGGCCCAGGAGAATATCGCCGTGGCCCGTCATGCCCTTGGTGTCGCTGGCCACGGAGAAGTCAGCGCCGAGCTCCAGGGGCCGCTGGCCGAGCGGAGTCGCGAGCGTGTTGTCGACGGCGACGAGCGTGCCCTGCTCGTGCGCCGCAGCCACCAGCCGGCGGATGTCGCAGACGTCGAGCCCGGGGTTGGACGGGGTCTCGATCCACAGCAGCCGGGCGCCCGCGAGCACGTCGAGCTGCGCGTCGCGGGCGGTGGGCGCGGTCCGTACCTCGATGCCGTACGCCGTGAGCTGCTCCCGTACCAGCGGCAGCGCCTGATAACCGTCGTCCGGCAGCACGACCGCGTCGCCGGTGCGCAGCTGGGAGAAGAGCACCGCCGAGATCGCGGCCATCCCGGAGGCGAAGGCGACCGTCTCGACCGCCCGGCCGGGGGCCTCCAGCTCGCCGATCGCCCGTTCCAGAAGGGTCCAGGTGGGATTGGTGTCGCGGCCGTAGGTGTACGGGCCGGTGGGCTCGCCCGGCAGATGGAAGTGGGCGGCGAACACCGGGCCCGGCATGGTCGGTTCGTACTTGACCGGGTCGGGCAGCCCGGCCCTGACGGCACGCGTGCCGTCCCCGGTCCCGTGCTCCATGAGTGATCAGTCCTTGTCGTCGGGGAGCACCATGTTCAGCGCCCACGACACGATCGAGATGATGAGCCCGCCGAGCACCGCCGTCCAGAAACCCTCGACATGGAAGCTCAGGTCGAGCTTGTCGGCGAGCCAGGAGGTCAGCAGCAGCATCAGCGCGTTCACGACCAGCGTGAACAGTCCCAGGGTGACGATGAACAGCGGCAGCGTCAGCAACTGGACTATCGGCTTGACGACGAAGTTGACCACTCCGAAGATCAGCGCCACGACCACCAGCGCCAGAGCCTTCTTGCCGGTGTTGTCACCGGTCAGGGTGATGTCATTGATCAACCAGATCGCCACGGCCAGGGCACCCGCGTTGGCGATCGTCTTGACTACGAAATTTCTCATGGTGTGATCGTGGCATGAAGGCATTCCGACTGGACGAGCTGGAGGCGGAACGTGCCGCCAACGACGGGGCGTATCTGCAGTTTGTACGGGAACGGAACATGTCCGTCGGCCTGTACGCGCTGGACGCCGGCACCATCGACCCGCAGCAGCCGCACCGCCAGGACGAGGTCTACCTCGTCATGAGCGGGCGCGCGTCGATCACCGTGGGCATGGAGACGACGCAGGTGGGGCGCGGCAGCGTGGTCTATGTGCCGGCCGGGGTGCCGCACAAGTTCCACCACATCACCGAGGATCTGCGGGTGATGGTCGTCTTCTCCCCGCCGGAGGGCTGAGACAGACCCTCACCCATGTCGTCAGGGTCGGATCAGGGGAGTTCCAGGGCTCCGGGACCTCCGCTCCGGCCCGCGCCGCTCTAGCATCGAAGGAAGCGGGAACGTATCTCACGTATCACGCACTCCACATGCTTCAGGTACTCAGGGAACGAGGTAAGGACGATGGCGGTACGGGAGATTGTCGCGGGAATGCCCTGGTGGGTGAAGTGGATCGCGTTGCCGGTCGTCGTTCTCGTGGTGTTCGGCGGGCTGATCGCGAGCGTCGTCGGATTTGTGATCGGGCTGCTCTTCAAGGTGCTGATCCTGGTGGCCCTGGTCGGCGGGCTCGTCTACGGCGTGCGCAAGTTCAGCTCGTCCTCGTCCTCACGCAGGGGCTGGTAGGACCGCCGGGGCCCCTCACCGGGGCGGCCCCCGCCCAGGCGTTAGCCCGCGCGGGGGAATGGCGGAGACGAAACCATGCTCCGCTCAGAAGCTGCCATTAGAGTGGCAACCCTCTGCTACATCCTGCGAAAACAGCGTAGATGGCCGCTTTGGCCAACGGATTACAGCGAGTTTTCGGCGCCGGACCTCAGAACTCTGTCTCGGGTTCCCGGCGGGCGTGGCAGGCGCGCGGGGGCGGCCTCCGCGGAGCGGGCGCACGCCCGTCGTACGCCTGGGGGATCTTTGGCCACCGCGACCACGCCAGCCGCCCCTACTCTCATCGGTTCGGTGCGGCGTGCGCTGCGCCTGCTGGAGTCGGCGGGCACCCATCCGAACGGGGCCCCGGCGAAACAGCTGGCCCGTGAGGCCGGTCTCCCCCTCCCCACCGCCTATCACCTGCTGCGCACCCTGACCCATGAGGGCTATCTGCGCCGGGAGCAGGGCGTGTTCTTCCTCGGCGACGCGGTCGACCATCTGGTGACCGGTAAAGCCGCGCAGGCCGAGCGGGCCAGACGCGCGATGATCGAGTCCATGGAGCACTGCCGCGATCTGATCGGGGCGCCGGTGTATTTCGCGGTCTACCGCGAGGGCGAGATCGAGATCGTCGCCGTGGCCGAGAGCCCCGCCGCGCCCGCCGTCGCCGAGTGGGCCGCCTTCCGCGAGACCGGGCACGCGCACGCGATCGGCCAGTGTCTGCTGAGCCAGCTCGACGACGAGGCTCGCCGGGACCATCTGGACCGGCACCCCGTGGGCCCGCTCACTCCCTATTCCGTCGCCGACGGGCGCACCATGCTGGCGCGCCTCGGCGCCGTAGGGAGGCGTACGGGACCGGTGGTGGAGCGCCAGGAGTACGCGCTCGGCCAGGCCTGCGCCGCCGTACCGGTCAGGGCGGGGGCGACACCCGCGGCACTCGCGACGTCCGTGCCGCTGCGTCAGGAGAAGAGACTTCTTCCCGCTGTCGAACTCCTATGCAAAGAGATCGGAAACACGATCGGCTCGCTGGAATTCTCTATCAGTATCTGAAATATCACTCCTTGTGATCTGTTACAGCGTCCTGGACGATTAAGAAGAGGATCAAGGGGCATCAATATCGGACGTTTCACCCCTGAAACCCTCGAAATCCCTCCGAATTTCTTTACTCTCCGTAACTCTCTGTCATCCACTGCGGGGTACTTGATGCGCGAGTTTGTTCAGGCCGAAGTCCTGATGAGTTTCCTTGTCTCCGAGGAGCTCTCATTCCGAATTCCCGTGGAACTCCGTTACGAGACGGTGGATCCCTATGCGGTGCGGATGACGTTCCATCTGCCCGGCGACGCCCCGGTCACGTGGGCCTTCGGCCGCGAGCTGCTGATCGACGGAATCAACGAGCCCAGCGGCGACGGCGACGTGTACATCTCGCCGACCGATCCCGAAGAGCTCTCCGACGTCCACATCAGGCTCCAGGTCGGCGCGGAGCACGCGCTGTTCCGGGCCAGCGCCCCGCCGCTCGTGGCCTTCCTCGACCGTACGGACCGGCTGGTCCCGCTCGGCCAGGAGATGACGCTCGGGGACTTCGAGACCAACCTGGACGACACCCTCGGCCGCATCCTCGCCGAGGAGAACGCCGGCTGAGGGCCCCCGCCCCCGGCCCCAGCCTCGGCCCCGGCCCGCGTGCCGCTACGCCTTCCGCCGCCGTCCACCGCGGCCGCCACCGCGCGGCCCCGAGGACTCCGGCCGGTCGGCCGAGACCACCAGCGCCGCCAGCGCCGTCGTCACCGGCACCGAAGCGACCAGACCGATCGACCCCACCAGGGTCCGTACGATCTCCTCGGCCACCAGCTCGCTGTTGGCCACCGTCCCCACGCTCGACTCCGCGATCGAGAAGAGCAACAGCAGTGGCAGCGCCGCGCCCGCGTACGCCAGCACAAGCGTGTTGACCACCGACGCGATGTGGTCGCGGCCGATCCGGATACCCGCCCGGTAGAGCGCGCGGGGCCCCATGTCGGGGTCCGCCTGGCGCAGCTCCCACACCGCCGACGTCTGGGTGACCGTCACATCGTCCAGCACACCGAGCGATCCGATGATCACACCGGCCAGTAGCAGACCGCTCATGTCGATCTCCGGGAACAGCCCGTGGATCAGCCCGGTGTTGTCGTCCGTGTTGCCCGTCAGACTCGCCCAGCCGATGAACAGCGAGCCCAGCAGCCCGATCAGCAGCAGGGAGATCAGGGTACCGAGCACGGCGACGGACGTACGGGCGGTCAGACCGTGGCACAGATACAGCGCGATCAGCATGATGGCGCTCGCGCCGACCACCGCGACGACCAGCGGGTTCGAGCCCTGGAGGATCGCCGGAAGGATGAACAGCGTCAGCACGGCGAACGAGATGACGAGCGCGACCAGCGCCATCAGCCCCCGCAGCCGCCCCACCACGATCACCGCGAGCGCGAAGATCCCGGCCAGCAGCGCCATCGGCACCGTGCGGTCCACGTCCGTGACCGAGTACTGGAGATCCCTCGGCGCGTCCGGGGCGTACGCCACCACAACGTCCTGTTTCACGTGAAACTGCCGTGGCGCGTCCGGCTGGACGACCTCGACGAACCTGCGCCCCTTGTCCTTGCCGCTCTTCACCTCCACCGTCGCCTTCTCGCAGTCCCCGCTCTGCGCGCGCTCCGCCTCCCGCCCCTGGGGCGCCGACGTGTCGCCCGTGGACGGGACTTGAGCCGCGTTCACGTCCTTGCAGTCGACCTGCTCGATCTTCACCACCTGGCCCTGCTGGGTCTGCCGGTCGAAGCCGACACCGGTGCGCTCATGGTCGGGGGCGCCGCCGGGCCAGAGCACGATCAGACCGACAACTACGGCCGTCGCGAAGGGAATCAGCACCGCGGCGATGACCTTGCGCAGGTGTCTGGAGACCGGCGCGGCCGGCCCATGACTGTGCGAGTGGCCGTGCGGATCAGGTGTCTGCGGGGATGGGGTCACCGACCGATCATCGCAAGAACGGCGGAGGCACTCTGTTCAGCACGCCCGATATGGCGTTAGCGTGGTGGTGCCTTTACACACGCGGGAGCTCGGAGCACCGGGCTGAGAGGGCGCTGACTGTGGAGTTCCGGGGCTTCCCCGGATCCCTGAGCTGCGTCGACCGCCGAACCTGTTACCGGGTAATGCCGGCGTAGGGAGTAGGTCTCATATGACCGTTCAGGACACACGCACGCCTGCCGCGCGAGCCATCGGCTGGCACAAGGGATACGTGGAAGGATCGCGCCCCGATCTCCGGGTGCCGGTCCGGCAGGTGCATCTCACCAACGGCGACGACGTCACGCTGTACGACACGTCGGGGCCGTACACCGACCCCACCGTCGAAACCGACGTACGGCGCGGACTCGCCCCGCTCCGGGAGAACTGGATCATCGGCCGCGGCGACACCGAGGAGTACGCGGGCCGCCCCGTCCGCCCCGAGGACGACGGGCTCAAGCACACCTCGCCACGCGGCGGGCTCCGCAATCTCGACGCGGTCTTCCCCGGCCGCCCGCGCCAGCCGCGCCGGGGCCGCGACGGGCAGGCGGTGACCCAACTCGCGTACGCCCGGCGCGGCGACATCACCCCGGAGATGGAGTACGTCGCCATCAGGGAGAACGTCGCGCCCGAGGTCGTACGCGACGAGATCGCGGCCGGCCGCGCCGTACTGCCCGCCAACGTCAACCACCCCGAGATCGAACCCATGATCATCGGCAAGCGGTTCCTCGTGAAAGTCAACGCCAACATCGGTAATTCCGCGGTCACTTCCTCCATCGAGGAGGAGGTGGACAAGATGACCTGGGCCACCAAGTGGGGCGCCGACACGGTCATGGACCTCTCCACCGGCCGCAACATCCACACCACCCGCGAGTGGGTGTTGCGCAACTCCCCCGTCCCCATCGGCACCGTGCCGCTCTACCAGGCACTGGAGAAGGTCGACGGCAAGGCCGAGGAGCTGACCTGGGAGATCTACAAGGACACCGTCGTCGAACAGGCCGAGCAGGGCGTCGACTACATGACCGTCCACGCGGGCGTGCTGCTGCGCTACGTGCCGCTGACGGCCCGCCGCAAGACCGGCATCGTCTCGCGCGGCGGCTCGATCATGGCCGCCTGGTGCCTCGCGCACCACAAGGAGTCGTTCCTGTACGAGAACTTCGAGGAGCTGTGCGACATCCTCGCGGCGTACGACGTGACGTACTCCCTCGGCGACGGACTGCGCCCCGGCTCGATCGCCGACGCCAACGACGAGGCGCAGTTCGCCGAGTTGCGGACGCTGGGCGAGCTGAACACCATCGCCAAGCGGCACCACGTACAGACCATGATCGAAGGTCCGGGCCATGTCCCGATGCACAAGATCAAGGAGAACATCGACCTCCAGCAGGAGATCTGCGAGGAGGCTCCGTTCTACACGCTCGGCCCGCTGACGACGGATGTCGCCCCGGCGTACGACCACATCACCTCCGGCATCGGCGCGGCGATGATCGCCTGGTGGGGTACGGCGATGCTCTGCTACGTGACCCCCAAGGAGCATCTGGGCCTGCCGAACCGCGACGACGTGAAGACCGGTGTCATCACGTACAAGATCGCGGCGCACGCGGCGGATCTGGCCAAGGGGCATCCGGGGGCGCAGGAGTGGGACGACGCGCTGTCGGACGCGCGGTTCGAGTTCCGCTGGGAGGACCAGTTCAATCTGGCTCTCGACCCGGACACGGCACGGGAGTTCCACGACGAGACGCTGCCCGCCGAGCCGGCGAAGACCGCGCACTTCTGCTCGATGTGCGGGCCCAAATTCTGCTCGATGCGGATATCACACGACATCCGGCGGGACCACGGCGGTTCGCAGGACGAGATCGAGGCGGGAATGGCCGCCAAGTCGAAGGAGTTCGCGGCGAGCGGGAACCGGGTCTATCTGCCGCTGGCGGAGTGAGCGGCGGTACGTGACAGAAGGAGGCCCCCGACCGGTGCGCGAACCGGTCGGGGGCCTCCTTTCTGTCTCTGTGCCCTCGTATCCGCGGAGTTCGGTGCTCCGGCTCCGTAGGTCGTAGCCGGGACTCCCACCAAAGTGGTGGTCGGGGCCGCGAAAGGTGGGCACGGGGCGGAATCACTTGTACCGGGGAGTGGCCGACGTATCGGATGAGTCCTGTAGACGCAGGCGGCAGAGCGCTTTCACCGACATCCCCAACATCCCGAGGGATAGACCTGAATGGCCACAGAAACCGGCACCGGACACGCGGCGCCCGAATCGACACCGACCCCCGTCCCGCCGGATCTGCCCCCGCACTCCGGGCTTCTGCTCGGCATTCTGTCGCTGGCCGCCTTCATGGCCGGGCTCGATCTCTTCATCGTCAACGTCGGCTTCGACGCCATCGGCCGTGAATTCGACGGCGTCTCCCTCGCGGACCTCTCCTGGGTACTCAATGCCTACGCCATCGTCTTCGCCGCACTCCTGGTGCCCCTGGGGCGGCTGTCCGACCGCTACGGCCGCAAGGCCGGATTCCTGCTCGGCGTCGCCCTGTTCACCGCCGCGTCCGCGGCCTGCGCCGTATCGACGTCCCTGTGGCAGCTGGTCCTCTTCCGGGTGCTCCAGGCGGTCGGCGCCGCCGCGCTGACGCCCGCCAGTCTCGGTCTGCTGCTCTCGGCGTTCCCGCCGGAGCGCCGGGCCGGCGCCGTACGGATCTGGTCGGCGAGCGCCGCGCTGGCGGCGGCGGCCGGGCCGGTCGTCGGCGGACTGCTGGTCAGCGCGTCGTGGCGGTGGATCTTCCTGGTGAACATCCCCATCGGTGTCATCGCGCTGGTCGTGGCGGTACGTATCGTGCCCGACTCCAGGGAAGCGGCGATGACCCGGCTGCCCGATCTGCCGGGAGCCGCGCTGCTGACGGGGGCGATCGGGCTGCTGGCACTCGGTCTGGTGAAGATCAACGACTGGTCCGCGGTCCGGACGTCCGCCGTGCTGGCCGGTGCGGTCCTCGGGGTCGCGGTGTTCTGGTTCCGGTCGCGGCGCCATGCCTCCCCGGTGATCGAACCGGCGCTGCTCCGGGTGCGGGCCTTCGGCTGGTCGAACCTGACGGCCATCGCCTTCAGCGCGGCGTTCGCCGCGAACCTGCTCACCGCGATCCTGTGGATGCAGCAGGTCTGGCACTACTCCGCACTGCGTACGGGACTCGGGATCGCCCCGGGCCCGCTGATGGTCCCGCTGGGCGCGATCGTCGCGGCGAAGCTGGCGTCCCGTGTCCCGCCGGGCCGGATGGTCGCCGTCGGCTGTCTGCTGTGCACCGCCGGTGTGCTGCTGATGGCGGCGGGCATGGGGCAGAACCCGCACTACGCGAGCGAGTTGCTGCCCGGCTGGCTGGTCGGCGGCGTCGGGGTGGGCCTCGCGCTCCCCACGATCCTCGCGACCGCCACGACGGACCTGCCGGCGGCCCGGTTCTCCACGGGCAGCGCGGTGGTCAACATGAGCCGGCAGATCGGCAGTGTGCTGGGGATCAGCCTGCTGGTCGCGATCCTCGGCACCCCGCTCACGTACGACGCGACCCATGAGGCGTTCGTCCACGCCTGGGCCGCGATCGGAATCTTCATGATGCTCGGCGCCGCGACCGCGTTCGGCATGACCTCGCGTCCTGCCGCCCGCGGCTCCCGGGCGCCGGCGAGCACGTAACCATCTCCTTTCGAGAGGAAACGTCATGAACACAGGCATCAACCTGGGCAGCGGCACCAACCTCGCCGCGGGCACCGACGGTGCGAGCACGAGCAAGACGCGCGTCGTCTTCGTCGACTGTCTGCCCGCGCTCACCCTCGGCCCGCAGCTCTCGCTGGCCCGCTTCGGTGAGATCGGCCTCGACCGCTCCACCCCCGACACCTTCGAGCGCTACCTGCACGACCTCGAACCGGGCACCGAACTGGCCGTCGCCTTCATCGGCGGCAGCGGCTCGTCGGCACCGGCGGCCGTCCGGGCCCTGCGCGGGATGCGCGGCTTCTCCAAGACCCGCGTGTACGTCGTCGGCGACGGCGCCGGCGGCCCCGTACCCGGCTGGGCCGAGGTGCACGACGTCGAGGACATCATCGCCCCGGCCGCCTTCGACGGGTTCGGCTTCGCCGACACCGTCGAGATAGGCATGCGGGCCCACGGCTCGCTGATCCTCGACCCGCTCTACACCGACTTCTACCTCGACATGACGTGGAACAAGATCTTCGACTGGTTCGAGACGACCCGCTGGGACTGGCGTGAGCTGGACCTCGACAAGCTCAACCCCGAGCTGATGAGCGCCGATGAGGTCGACTTCCTCACCGAGGCGGCGATCATCGAGTTCGGCACCCTGCCGGGCGCGCACAACTTCCTGCGCGAGTGGGAGGGCGAGACCAGCTTCTCGTCCTGGGCCCTGAGCTGGGGCGCGGAGGAGGCACGGCACTCGCTCGTGCAGGCCCGCTGCCTCGACAAGCTGGGCGTCAAGGTCCGTTCCAAGCACGCGCTCTACAAGCGCGAGCCGTACCCGATCGGCGACACCCGCGTCGGCACCCTGATGATGAACATCATCTCCGAGGCCCGCGCCGCCGAGCTCTACCGCGCGCTCGCGGCCGAGACCAAGGAGCCCGTGGTCAGGGGCATCTGGAAGCTCCTCGGCCGCGACGAGTCCCGGCACGCCCGCGCCTTCTACGTCTTCACGCAGGAGCTGTGCGACGGCAACCGGGAGAGCCAGATCGCCGCGCTCAAGATGGCGTACGTCTGGCTGGCGGACCGCAGCGACGGTCTCAAGCACCCGGCTGGGCACTTCTACCCGCACTCGACGTCCGCGAAGGGCGTGCGGCGTATCGAGACGATCCAGGACGGCGCCACCGACGCCGCCGACGGCAAGGTGCTCTCCATGGTGCGACGGCTGGTCGAGGACGACTCCATCGAGTCGTCGAAGGACCTCAAGCGCAAGCTCCGCTCGCTCATCTGACCCGGCGTCGCCGTCGGCGGAAGCCGGCGGCCGACGACCGGACAGCAGCCGACGACCGACGATCTGAGGAGCGGGGTCTTGCCCGAGTCAGCGTTCAACGACAGCGACACCGGGGCGGCGGCCGACACGGCCAACTGCTTCGGCTGCGCTCCGCACAACCCCATCGGGCTGCGGCTGGTCTTCGAGGAGGAAGGCAACGGATTCGGCACCCGTATCAAGCTCGGCGCCGACTACGAGTCGTTCCCCGGCGTCATCCACGGCGGCATCGTCGCCGCGATCCTGGACGAGACGCTGGCCCAGGCCGTGTACCGGTCCGACCGGATCTCCGCGTTCACCACCGGCCTGCGGATCCGCTACGGCAGGCCCATGGAGACCGGCGCCGAGTACACGGCCCACGCCGAGATCATCAAGCGCGACGCCCTGTCGGTACGGGCCTCCGGGGAGATCCGGCTGCCGGGCGGCGATCTCGTGGCCGCGGCCGACGGCACGTTCCACCTGCTCACGGACGACGTCCTCGGTACGTACGACAAGCGCCTGCCGACCGGACTCGTCGACGCGCTCCGCGCCTCCAACAGAACCGTCACCCAGGGGGATTGACCACCTATGGACACCACCGCGATACACGAGAAGATCCGTCAGATCATCAGCGACGAGCTCAGCACCCCGGCCGCCGGTCTGACGCCCGACCAGCACTTCCGCTCGCTCCCCAATGTCGACTCGATGCGCGTGCTCCAGATCATCCTGAACACCGAAAAGGCGTTCGACATCGAGATCGAGGACGAGGTCACCTTCCGGGTCCAGACGATCGGGGAGTTCCAGGGCGTGGTGGAGGACCTGTGCCGGCAGAAGGACCTGGCATGAGCACGGGCGGCGGCGGGGGCGGGAGCCTGGTCGACGCGCTCGCCGCCGTCGCCGCCCGCGGCTCGGGTCACGGTATGCGCCTGTTCCGCGGGGACGAGGAGGCCGAGCGCGTCACGTTCGCCGGGCTCCACGCCGAGGCGGGGGAGGTGGCCTGCGGGCTGCTGGAGCGCGGGGTCCTGTGGGGGGAGCGGGTCGCGATCGCGCTCCCCACCTCGATCGACTTCGCCAGGGCGTTCTTCGGTGTGCTCGCCGCCGGGGCGGTGCCGGTGCCGGTGCCGCCGCCGGTGCGCTTCGCCTCGCTCGACATCCATCTGAAGCGGATCGCGCTCGTGATGCGCCAGTCGAAGGTGCGCGTCGTGCTCACCGACAAGATGCTGGGCGGGCTGCTTGAGCCGACGCTCGGCGGCGCCGGCGGCGAGTTCCGGATCCTCGACGTGGCCACGACACGCGCCCCGTCACCGGTGTACGTGGACGTGGCGGCGGGTGATCCGGCGCTCGTCCAGTACACCTCGGGGACCAGCGCGAGCCCGAAGGGCGTCGTACTGACCCACGCCAATCTGCTGGCGAACGTCGACGCTATCGCCGGGGGGCTCGGCATCGACGACACCGATGTGAGCTGCAACTGGCTGCCTCTCTTCCACGACATGGGTCTGATCGGCGCGTTCCTCTCACCGGCGCTGACCGACGCCGAGACGTATCTGCTGCCGCCCGAGGACTTCCTCCGGGATCCGGGCAGATGGCTGCGGATCATCAGCCGCTACGGGGTGACCGCGACGACGGCGCCCAACTCCGGCTATCTGTACGCCCTGCGGCGCACCCCGGCCGAGCGCGTACCCGAACTCGACCTGTCCCGCTGGCGGTTCGCGCTCAACGGGGCGGAGCTGATCGACCCCGACACGCTGCGCGGCTTCTCGGCGCACTTCGCCCCGGCCGGTTTCCGAGCCGATGCCTTCCTGCCGGTGTACGGCCTGGCGGAGGGGAGTCTCGCGGTGACGTTCGCCCCGACGGGCAGGGCGGTGCGCAGTACGTGGGTACGGCGCGAGCCGCTCTCGCGGGGCGTGGTGGAAATGGCCCCGGCCGTCGGCGGCGCCGACGACGGTGCCGAGGCGGGCCGGGAGATCGTCTCGGTCGGTCTCCCGGTGGCGAACACCGAGGTCAGGCTGGTCGGCGAGGACGGTACGGCGCTGACCGACCCCTCGCTGGTCGGTGAGATCCAGATCCGCGGGGACTCGGTGATGCGCGGCTACGAGGACAACGAACCGGCGACCCGGGCCACCGTCGTGGCCGGCGGCTGGGTCTCCACCGGCGATCTGGGCTTCCGGCAGGACGGCGAACTGTTCATCGCCGGGCGGAAGAAGGAGGTGATCATCGTCTTCGGCCAGAACTACTACGCGAGCGACATCGAGACCGTCGCCGGCCGGGTCACCGGGGTGTCGAACGGCGCGGTGCTCGCGGCGGGGATGGCGTTCCGGGACGGTGAGGGGCTGGTGCTCGTCGCGGAGACGAAGGAGTCCGAGAGCGCGGCTCGTGAAGATCTGATCGCGCGGCTGCGGTTCGCCGTGTCGGACTCGCTCGGGCTCACTCCTCGGGACATCGTTCTCGTACGCAGGGGGCGACTCCCGCGTACCTCCAGCGGGAAGCTTCAACGGCACGGGGTGGAAGAGGTGTTGGCGGCGGCCGGCGCGGACTCCGCCCCCGGCTCCGACTCCGCCCCCGCATCCGATCCCGTATGACGGACCGACGAAGAGAAGGTGAACTGACCCCATGAGCGCGGACCCCACTCCGGCGACCTCCACTCGGGCGACCGGCCCCACTCCGGCGACGGACCTCACTCCGGAACTCACGGCGACGCAGCGCGAGGAGCTGCTGCGCCGCTCATGGATGGCCACCGACGGCCTCTGGTACTACCAGACCGCGTTGTCGGGCGGCGTCGACGGCGCCAACGAGGCCAACATCGCGGTGGTGCGCGAGTTCGGGCGCCAGGAGATGGTCCGGCTGATGCGCGGTCTCGGGATCGAGAAGGTCGAGACCGTCGAGCAGTACCGCCGGCTGTTCCAGGCGGCCGTGGATCTCTATCTCGGCTCGCTGTTCGAGGCGGAGGAGTCGTTCGACAACGGCACACACGATCTCAAGGTCATCACGTGTTTTGCCTACAAGGGCGTCAAGAAGGCGGGAATCGACAAGGTCTATCACTGTGGTCCGGGTGAGCGGCTGACCGGCTGGCTCAAGGCGATGGATCTGCCGGACGACATCGATCCGGATGTCGGGCTCTGCCAGATGGCGCACACGGGCTCATGCGGTTACCGGCTCGAAGTCGGTCTGCCGCACGAATCGTGAGATCGCGGAACTTGACCTAACTCATAACAGAGTTTTACTACAGAATGTAGGTATTTGGCGGAATTGTGGTGAATATTGTTTCTTGAAAGCCCCGCTTGGCCACGTATACTCCCTAAATATCACGTGGGAGGCTGCGGGATAATGGCGGGGGGCTGCCGTGGCGATCGATCCGGAAGGGCACGCCGGAAATTCCGGTCTGCCGAACGAAGTTCGCGCGAATATTGTTGAGCCATTCTTCCAGCGATTGCGGGCCATGGACAGCGCGCTGCTCGAAGAACCTGAAATAAGTGCGTTACTTGTCAACCAGGTCGAGTTATTACTGGACGACATTGCGCGGGGCGCGCGAACCGGTTTCCGCACCAGGACCGCGCCGAGCCAGGAATCCCTTCGGGGGGCGGCCGAATTCAGCAGGACCCGGGCGTCGCGCGGTATCCATCCGACCGAGACGGTCCGCGCCGCCGAGCTGTTCTACGAGACGGCGCTTCCCGTCGTCGTACGCGAGCTCCTGCCGGCCACACCCTCGGCTGACCAATTCCTGGACACCGCGCTGACGTTGAACGACGCGGTGATGACACAGATCGCGCTCGGGTGTGTCGGTTACATTAAATTCCTTCGCGAGAAACTGCACAGTTCCCATCTGGACGAACGGCACAGGCTGGCCAGGGACCTGCACGACCGGGTCGCCCACGAAGTCCTGGTGGCCATGCTCGAACTGGAACTGTGCGATCCGCTGATCCAGAGCGAGAGCGCCGTCGTACGGTCGAAGCTGAAATCGGCCGAGGAAGCGCTCAAGGTGGCGCTGCGGGAAATCGGTGATCTCTCGGGTGAGCTGCGGGAATCGGTGTCCGAAACCAACCTTGAGCGTGCCCTCACCAAATTCATCGACTCCACGGTCCCGGACCGTGTCCGGGCCGAATTGACCGTCACGGGAAATGTCGACGAAATACCGGAGGCCGCGGCCGAAGAGCTCTACTTCATCATTCGTGAGGCGGCCAGAAACGCGCTGCGCCACTCCGACCCCGACGAACTGTGGATCACGATCAGGGTCACGGAGACGCTGGTCCAGGCATCCGTCATCGACGACGGGGCGGGCTTCGAGGTGGCCACGCTCGCCAAGACCCGGCGAGGCGGCCTGATCTCGATCCGCGAGCGGACCGAACTGCTCGGCGGAAACCCCAGCATCCACAGCTCGGTCGGCGGCGGCACGACGGTCAACGTCTCCATCCCGCTGATCAACTGGCGCCGGCATGGCTGACGCGGGGAAGCCCGCGAGAGCCGACGTCACCAGCGTCGTCGTTGCCGACGACCACACCCTCTTCCGGGAGCTGCTCGCCGATCTGCTCTCTCTGGAGGACTGGCTGGAAGTCGTCGCCCAGGGCGCGAGCGGCACCGAAGCCGTGGAGCTGGTACGCGAACACCGGCCGGGCATCGCCGTACTGGACGTACAGATGCCGGGCCCGGGGATCCGGGAGACCGTACGGGAGATCGGCAGGCACTGCCCCGAGACCCGCTGCATCGTGCTGACGATGCACGACGACCCCGTGCTCTTCAGGGGCGTGCTGGACGACGGCGCCACCGCCTATCTGCTGAAGTCCGTCTCCAGCCGGGAGCTGGTCACCTCGATCCACTCCGTGATCCGCGAGCCGGAGAGGATCCACTTCTCGGTGACCCGGAACATGATCAGAGGTCTCGACGGGCCGTCCGCCGACCGGCTCCTGTCCGCGCGCGAGGTCGAGATCCTCAGCTACGTCGCGCAGGCGCGCAGCAACGCGGAGATCGCCGCCGCGCTGTTCCTGGCCGAGACCACCGTCAAGCGCCATCTGACGAACGCGTACCGGAAGCTCGGCGCGGTGTCGCGGGTGGACGCGATCCGCCGGGCGATGGACGCCGGGATCATCGCCCCGTACCAGCAGCCGTGACGCCCGCCGCCGTGTGACGCGGGCCTGGCCGATTCCCGCGGTGACCTATTCCGGCCGGTGTTCGGGTCCGCCGAAGTCGGGGCTGGAGAAGTCCGGGCTGGAGTACGTGGGGCGCTGACCGCTCGACGCGCCGTCGTCCGGGCTGGAGAAGTCCGGGCGGCTGTAGCCCATCTTCGGCAGATGCCGGGCAGGGCGGACCTTCGGCGCGGGCTCCACGCCGGGCGCGGCCAGGGCATCCCGCAGGAACGGCAGGATCCCCCGCTCCAACAGGGCGGTGCGCCACGCCTCACGGGCCCGTGACACCTCGTCGGGCCACGCGCTGTCCGATTGGCCTGCCGGGACCTGCGTCGCGCCGTTGCGCAGGGCCGTGATCAGCAGCCCGGCCCCGCCGGCAGCCAGACCGACGGCCGTGACGGCGCAGAAGAACAGACCGACCGTCACCAGGGTGTCGGAGAAGGCGGGCACCGGGCTGAGCAGTCTCAGCAGGAAGCCCACCAGCAGGAAGACGACGGCCGCCGCGCCTCCGAGAGCCGGCACCAGGACCGCGACGACGGCGGCCAGACCCGCGCCGGTCTCGCTCGCCCCTTGCACGGCCGGGCTCAGTACGGAGTTGCCCACCGGCGAGGTGGCCGGCGTACGGAATTCCTCCCGGACCTTCGCGTAGTGCTCGTACTCGACCGCCGCGGCGGTGGTTATCAGAGACGTCGCGCCCAGAGCCATGGTGCGCAGTTGTTCGGTGTTGAGGCGCTGCCCGACATCGGCGAGATCCGGACGGTCGTGCGCATGGCGCAGCGTCTCGTCGAGAATCCGCTCGAAATCGGCGCGATCCTCGTTCAGCAGATGCGGAGCGCTGTTCATGTGCGTCCCCCGATGCTCCGTAGGGCCGGATTGTCCGTACAGAACGGACGATTGGCGAAAACGGAGGAGAGCCTGCTACGGATGAGCCGATGGTAGAGCGATTAAGGCACGGGGTGACAGGGGGTTTACGGAAAACACCTGCCCCCACTCTGCTCAGTTATGGAGCGGGAGCCGTACGACCAGAAGCTTTCCGGCCATGGTCACTCCGCCGTCCATGGCGATGGCGAGCCCGTCCGCGTACACATGCGGCCCGTCGACCACGGGTCCCGAATTCTCCTCGTCGTCCGACGCGTCCTCGGTGCGGACTTCGCCGAGCAGATACGGAATCGGGCTGTGGCCGTGGACAATCCGCTGCCCGCCGTACGCGGCCATCAGCTCCCTGGCCGCGGTCGAACCGCCGTTGTCGCGGAACGCGAAACGCTTGGTGAGCTTGCGGAAGATGTCCCAGCACTCGTCCGCGTCGTTGCGGGTGAGGATGGCGCGGACGTTGTCGTTGACGTCCTCGATGCTGTCGCCGTAGTCGAGATACGCGGTCGTGTCGGAGTGCATCAGCAGATGCCCGTCCTCCTCCACGAGGGCGTCGAGGCGGGACATCCACTGGAGATGGACGTCCTGGAGGCGCTCCATGTCCGTCTTCTGCCCGCCGTTGAGCAGCCAGGCGGCCTGGAAGGTGGCGGTGCCGGCACCGGAGTTGACCGGGGTGTCGCCGAAGCGGCGGGCGCCGAGCAGCAGCAGTTCGTGATTGCCCATCAGGGCCTTGCAGTAGCCGCCGGCGGCGGCGGCCTCGGCGGAGAGCCGCATGACGAGGTCGATGACGCCGACGCCGTCGGGGCCCCGGTCGGTGAAGTCGCCGAGGAACCACAGGCGGGTGTTGCCCGCGGCCCAGCTGCCGTCACCGTCGATGAGGCCCTGTTCGGCGAGAGCGGCGACGAGTTCGTCGAGATAGCCGTGGACGTCGCCGACGACGAAGAGCGGGCCGAGGCCGTCCGCGGTGCCGGGGCTCGGGACGGGGGCGACGGTCACCTGAACGGTGTCACCGCGCTTGATCACCGGGAGGTCGCGCTCGGTGGGCGTGTAGCCCTCGGGGACCTCGTCGCGGGGGACGGCGTTGCCGGGATGGTCGGTGGGGGTGACGTCGGCGGCGGGCGCGGCGGGGGTCACGGCGGCCGTGACGGGGGGTGTGACGGCCTGGGAGTGGATCGCGGGGCCCGCACCCGCGTGGCTGCGCGGATCGGGGCGTGACGGGGCGTCAGAAACCCCCGTGGCCACCGGCGTCGGCCCGGGGGCGGACTCCGCCGCCTCGGGCGTCGGGAACGTGACGCTCCGCGGGTCCGTACGCGGCGCGATACCGAGTCCCGCCGGAGCGCCCGGCGGCGTGGCGGCGGCCGGCCGGCCGCCGGAGGTCTCGGCGGTTTCGGTTGTCCCGGTGGGCGCGACCGCGACCGTGGTCCGCTGTGGCGCGGACTCGCCGGACCGGCCCGACTCCCCGGCCCGCGTGGTCTCTTCGGTCGGCGCGGGCTGCTCCGGGCGCTCCGGCCGTACGGGAACCTGCGTGTACGGCGGCACCCGGAAATCGCGCAGCGTCGCCGTGCGCACCACGGGTCCCTGACCGGTCCCGGCCCCCTGAGTCATCGACCCCTCCACCACCGTCGCGCCTCCGTACACCTCTGGGTCCGCCTGTTCGGGCGGGGCATCCCCACCGGAGGTAGGGGAAGGTCCGCGGTGTCGTGCGCCCATCATAGGAATGCGGCCACCCCTGTGTGACGCACCAGGGGTGGTCAATCCGATTCCACCCACGTTTCGTCGGCTGTTTTCACGCGGATCGCCCGAATTGTGTGATGCGGAGCGTGTCCGTCCGCCTCAGTCCCTGGCGGGAGACCTCGGAGCGCTGACCGTGGTACGGGGCGGGCGCCGCTGGGACGAGGTCCGGACGATCAACTCCGTCGGTATCACCTGTTCGACGGGACGCCCGGTGTCGGTCCCCTCGATGGCGTCGATGAGCAACTGGACGACGGCGGTGCCGATACGGCGCGGCTTGAGCGAGAGCGTCGTGATGGGCGGCTCGGTGGTCGCGTACACGGTGGACTCACTGCAGCAGACCAGCAGCAGGTCCTCGGGCACCCGCAGGCCGTAGCGCCGCGCGGCGGCGAGCAGGTCGGTGCCGTTGGGGTCGAAGAGCCCGTACACCGCGTCGGGCCGGTCGGGCCTGGCGAGCAGCCGGTCGGCGGCGACGGCACCGGCGCAGGGGTCGTGCGCGGGGTAGGACTCGTAGACGGGGTCCTGTCCGACCCGCTCGCACCAGCGCAGATACGCGGTGGTGGAGAGCCGGGTGTAGGTGTCGGTGGTGGTGCCGGTGAGCAGTCCGATCCGGCGTGCGCCTGCCGCGGCGAGATGGTCGAGCAGATCGAGTACGGCGGCCTCGTGGTCGTTGTCGACCCAGGCGGTGACGGGGAGGGTGCCGGCCGGGCGGCCGTCGGAGACGACGGGCAGGCCCTGGCGGACGAGCTCGGTGACGACCGGGTCGTGGTCGGAGGGGTCGATGACGACGGTGCCGTCGAGCGCGACGTTCGACCAGACGTCGTGGCGGGAAGTGGCCGGGAGGATGACGAGCGCGTACCCGCGGGCGAGCGCCGCGGAGGTCGCGGCCCGTGCCATCTCGGCGAAGTAGGCGAATTCGGTGAAGGTGAAAGGTTCGTCCCCGTATGTGGTGACGGTCAGGCCGATCAGCCCCGACTTGCCGGTACGGAGGGTTCGGGCCGCGGCGGACGGGCGGTAGCCCAGCCGCTCGGCGACTTCTCGGACATGCCGGCGTGTGGCGTCGGGTAACCGTCCCTTGCCGTTGAGCGCGTCGGAGACGGTCGTGATGGAGACACCGGCTGCGGCGGCCACGTCCCGGATGCCCGCCCGACCTTGCCGGCTGCCCCGGCGGGATGTGTCCGTCCGGCTCACCTGGTGTTTCCCTGCTGGTGTCATGGCGAGCCGATAGTAGGGCTCATCAAGGTGGTGGGGCCGGTCGCACATTCACCTCCCAAGAGTCACGTTTCTGCATGATCAACAACGCTTGGAAGACGTGGAAAACAAGGTCGCTGAGCGATTCGGTTGTGGTCTGTCAAGCGTGGAGCTGGATGGGCCTGGCGACAGTCCGATGTTTCGAAGAGGTCTCAACTCACCCTTATGGGTGACGCACGCCATGGAGTCAGCCACCGGCGCGGGCCGGATGCGCTAGGGCTCCCCCGCTCGGAGCCCGGTGTCCGAGCGCCCGGCGGCGCCTCGGGGCCCGTGCGGGGGCCCGTCCGGGGCCCGGTTCCGGGAGGGGTATTCGCAGGGCCCGGCAATCCTCTTAAGGTGAGCAGTATTGGTACATCCGCATGAGATGGGCCGATCATGTGTACGGAGAACCCAGAGCGCCCGAGGAGGACCCCGCGGTGAGCGACACGAGCCCGAAGCTGCGCGCCGAGCTGGACGGCATCCCGACCTACAAGCCGGGCAGGCCGGCGGCGGTGGGCGAGGCCGTCTCGTACAAGCTGTCGTCGAACGAGAACCCCTATCCGCCGCTGCCCGGCGTGATGGAGTCCGTGCTGGCGTCGGCCGGGACGTTCAACCGCTACCCCGACATGGCGTGCACCGCGCTGACCAGCGAGCTCGCCGACCGCTTCCAGGTGCCGGTCTCGCATGTCGCGACGGGTACGGGCTCCGTCGGCGTCGCCCAGCAGCTGCTTCAGGCCACCTCCGGCCCCGGCGACGAGGTGATCTACGCGTGGCGGTCCTTCGAGGCGTACCCGATCATCACGCAGATCTCGGGCGCCGCGTCGGTGAAGGTGCCGCTGGACGCGGGCCAGGTGCACGACCTGGACGCGATGGCGGACGCCATCACCGACCGGACCCGGATGATCTTCGTCTGCAACCCCAACAACCCCACGGGCACCGTCGTCCGCCGGGCCGAGCTGGAGCGCTTCCTCGACCGGGTGCCGACCGACATCCTGGTGGTGCTGGACGAGGCGTACCGGGAGTTCATCCGCGACACCGAGGTCCCCGACGGCGTCGAGATCTACCGGGAGCGCCCGAACGTGGCCGTGCTCCGGACCTTCTCCAAGGCGTACGGCCTGGCGGGACTGCGGGTCGGCTTCGCCATCGCCCACGAGCGGGTGGCCGCGGCCCTGCGCAAGACCGCGGTGCCCTTCGGGGTGAGCCAGATCGCACAGGACGCGGCGGTCGCCTCGCTGCGCGCCGAGGAGGAGCTGCTGGAGCGGGTGGCGGAGCTGGTCGTCGAGCGCACCCGGGTCAGCGAGGCGCTGCGCGGTCAGGGCTGGACCGTGCCCGAGACGCAGGCCAACTTCGTGTGGCTGGGTCTGGGTGACCGTACGACCGAATTCGCGGCGGAGTGCGAGCGGGCGGGTGTGACGGTCCGGCCGTTCGCGGGCGAGGGCGTACGGGTCACGATCGGCGAGTACAAGGCGAACGACCTGTTCCTGCGGACGGCGGAGTCCTTCCGCGAGGAGAGCTGAGCGGATCCGGGCGGGGCGCCCTGCGGGGCGCCCCGGCACGCGGGCCAGCACACGGGGCAGGGCGCGGTCAGGGCGCGCGGTCACGGCGGGATGTTCGAAGGGGACCCCCCCTTGAAGATCCGGTCGGGCCGTGCGCCATACTTTTGCTTGTGAATGTGAACGCGTTCACAAGCATGCTCGATGCCTCCTGTTTCGTCCGCTTCCTACCGGGACTTTCGGGACAGGCCGCAGCCCCCGGCGCGGGGCCCGTAAGGAGAAGGAGAGAGACGACGTGGACATCGCACTGGCCCCCGAGACTCTCGCGCGATGGCAGTTCGGCATCACCACCGTCTACCACTTCCTCTTCGTCCCCCTCACGATCTCGCTCGCCGCGCTGACCGCCGGCCTGGAGACCGCCTGGGTGCGGACGTCGAATCCGAAGTACCTCAAGGCGACGAAGTTCTGGGGCAAGCTCTTCCTGATCAACATAGCCATGGGTGTCGTCACCGGCATCGTGCAGGAATTCCAGTTCGGCATGAACTGGTCGGACTACTCGCGCTTCGTCGGCGACGTCTTCGGCGCCCCGCTCGCCTTCGAGGCGCTGATCGCCTTCTTCTTCGAGTCCACCTTCATCGGACTGTGGATTTTCGGCTGGGACAAGCTGCCCAAGAAGATCCATCTGGCCTGTATGTGGATGGTCTCGATCGGCACGATCCTCTCCGCCTACTTCATCCTGGCGGCCAACTCCTGGATGCAGCACCCGGTCGGCTACCGCATCAACGAGGAGCGCGGCCGGGCCGAACTCACCGACTTCTGGGCCGTACTGACGCAGAACACCGCGCTCGCCCAGTTCTTCCACACCATGACGGCGGCCTTCATGGTCGGCGGCGCCTTCATGGTCGGCATCTCCGCCTTCCATCTCGCCCGCCGGGGGCGCAAGGGGCACCAGCAGCACATCCCGGTGATGCGGACCTCGCTCCGGCTCGGCCTGGTCACCCTGGTGACGGCCGGCCTGCTCACCGCCGTCAGCGGTGACACGCTCGGCAAGATCATGTACGAGCAGCAGCCGATGAAGATGGCCGCCGCTGAGGCCCTCTGGGACGGCGAGGCGCCCGCGCCGTTCTCGGTCTTCGCGTACGGGGACGTGGACAAGGGCCACAACAAGGTCGCCATCGAGGTCCCCGGCCTGCTCTCCTTCCTCGCGCACAGCGACTTCGAGTCCTTCGTGCCGGGCATCAACGACGTGCAGAAGGCCGAGCAGGAGAAGTACGGGCCCGGCGACTACCGGCCCAACATCCCCGTCGCGTACTGGGGCTTCCGCTGGATGATCGGCTTCGGCATGGCGTCGCTGGGCATCGGGCTCCTCGGGCTCTGGCTGACCCGGCGGAAGTTCCTGCTGCCGAAGCGGCTGCGGACCGGCGAGGACGAGGTGCCCCATCTCGTGCTCTTCCGCAACAAGGCGCTGAGCCCCCGGTTCGCCCATATGTACTGGCTCGTCGCCCTGTGGACGATGCTCTTCCCGCTGATCGCCAACTCCTGGGGCTGGATCTTCACCGAGACCGGCCGGCAGCCCTGGGTGGTCTACGGGGTGCTGCGCACCGCCGACGCAGTCTCCCCCGGTACGTCACAGGGCGAGGTGCTCACCTCGATGATCGTCTTCACCCTGCTCTACGCGGTGCTCGCCGTCGTCGAGGTCAAGCTGCTCGTGAAGTACGTCAAGGCGGGTCCGCCCGATCTCACCGACGACGACCTCAACCCACCCACGAAGATCGGCGGTCACGACGCGAAGGACGCCGACCGCCCGATGGCCTTCTCGTACTGAGGAGTTGAACCGAATCATGGAACTCCACGACGTCTGGTTCGTCACTATCGCCGTCCTGTGGACCGGCTACTTCTTCCTTGAGGGCTTCGACTTCGGGATCGGCGTCCTGACGAAACTGCTCGCGCGGGACCGCAAGGAACGCAGGGTCCTCATCAACACCATCGGGCCCGTCTGGGACGGCAACGAGGTGTGGCTGCTGTCGGCGGGCGGCGCGACCTTCGCCGCGTTCCCCGAGTGGTACGCCACCCTCTTCTCCGGCTTCTATCTGCCGCTGCTGGCCATCCTGGTCTGTCTGATCGTGCGCGGTGTCGCCTTCGAGTACCGCGCCAAGCGGCCCGAGGAGCGCTGGCAGCGCAACTGGGAGCACGCGATCTTCTGGACCTCGCTGCTGCCGGCGCTGTTGTGGGGTGTGGCCTTCGGGAACATCGTGCGCGGCGTGAAGATCGACGCGGACCTGGAGTACGTGGGAAACCTGGCCGATCTGCTCAACCCGTACGCGCTCCTCGGCGGGCTGGTGACGCTGACGCTCTTCACCTTCCACGGCGCGGTGTTCGCCGCGCTCAAGACGGTGGGGGACATCCGGGCGCGGGCGCGGAAGCTGGCGTTCACGCTGGGGCTGCTCACGGCTGTGCTGGCGCTCGGGTTCCTGGGCTGGACCCAGCTCGACAACGGTGACGGCGGGAGCCTGGCCGCGATGGTCGTGGCCGTGCTCGCGCTGGCCGGTGCCGTGGTGGCGATCAGGGCGGGGCGTGAGGGCTGGTCGTTCGCGCTCTCCGGGCTGACGATCGTGGCCGCCGTCGCGATGCTCTTCCTGACGCTCTTCCCGAACGTCATGCCGTCCTCGCTCAACGAGCAGTGGAGCCTGACGGTGACCAACGCGTCCTCGACTCCGTACACCCTGAAGATCATGACCTGGTGCGCGGGCATCGCGACGCCGTTGGTGCTGCTCTACCAGGGCTGGACGTACTGGGTCTTCCGCAAGCGCATCGGTACGCATCACATCGCGGACGCGCACTAGCTGACTGGGCGGGTGTTTCACGTGAAACCGATCGATCCGCGTCTGCTGCGGTACGCACGGGCCACCCGTGGCTTTCTGGTGGCGGTGGTGCTCCTGGGACTGGCCGGTGCGGGGCTGGTCGTGGCCCAGGCGATGATCATCGCCGAGGTGGTGGTGGGGGCGTTCGAGGACGGCCTCGACGCCTCCGGGCTCCGTACGCCGCTGCTCCTGCTGGGCGCGGTCGCCGTCGGGCGCGGGCTGGTCGCGTGGCTCACCGAACTGGCCGCGCACCGCGCGAGCGCGGCGGTCAAGTCCGAACTGCGCGGCCGGCTGCTGGAGCGGGCCGCCGAGCTGGGGCCGGGATGGCTGAGCGGCCAGCGCACCGGTTCGCTGATCGCGCTGGCGACCCGTGGCGTGGACGCGCTGGACGACTACTTCGCGCGCTATCTGCCGCAGCTCGGGCTCGCGGTGGTGGTGCCGGTGGCGGTACTGGCGCGGATCGTCACCGACGACTGGGTGTCGGCGGGCGTCATCGTGCTGACCCTGCCGCTGATTCCGCTCTTCATGGTGCTCATCGGGTGGGCCACCCAGTCCCGGATGGACCGTCAGTGGCAGCTGCTGTCACGGCTGTCCGGCCACTTCCTGGACGTGGTCGCCGGGCTGCCGACGCTGAAGGTCTTCGGGCGGGCGAAGGCGCAGGCGGAGTCGGTGCGGGCGATCACCTCCGAGTACCGGCGGGCCACGCTCCGTACGCTGCGCATCGCCTTCCTGTCGTCCTTCGCGCTGGAGCTGCTGTCGACCCTGTCGGTGGCGCTGGTCGCGGTGGGCATCGGGATGCGGCTGGTCCACGGGGACCTGGATCTCTACACGGGCCTGGTGGTGCTGATCCTGGCGCCGGAGGCGTATCTGCCGCTGAGGCAGGTGGGCGCGCAGTACCACGCGGCGGCGGAGGGGCTGGCGGCGGCGGAGGAGATCTTCGCGGTGCTGGAGACGGTGCCCTCGGGTCCGGGCGCGGGTGGTGAGATACCGGGCTCGCCCCGCCTGGAGCTGGAGGGCGTGACCGTCCGCCACGAAGGCCGCGCCGAACCGTCGTTGGACGCCGCCACGCTGGTGGTCGAGCCGGGGGAGACGGTCGCGCTGGTCGGCCCGAGCGGGGCGGGGAAGACGACGCTGCTGAACGTGCTGCTCGGCTTCACCGCACCGACGGAGGGCCGCGTACGGGTGGGCGGCACCGATCTGTCGTCCCTGGACCTCGGCCGCTGGCGCGAACAGATCGCCTGGGTGCCGCAGCACCCGTACCTCTTCGCGGGGACGATCGCCGAGAACGTGACCCTGGCCCGCCCGGACGCGGACGCCGCCGCCGTACGCGACGCGCTGCGGGACGCGGGGGCGTACGACTTCGTGGCCGCGCTCCCCCGGGGTGTGGACACCGTGCTGGGCGAGGACGGTACGGGCCTGTCGGCCGGCCAGCGCCAACGCCTCGCCCTGGCCCGCGCCTTCCTCGCCGACCGCCCGGTGCTCCTGCTGGACGAGCCGACGGCGGCGCTGGACGGCGAGACGGAGGCGGGCATCGTGGACGCGGTCCGCCGGCTGGCGGTGGGCCGCACGGTGATCCTGGTGATCCACCGACCCGCGCTGCTGCCGGTGGCGGACCGGGTGATCGAGCTCGGGGGAGGGACGGCGGGGGCGGCTGTGGGCGTCGAGCCCGCCGCGGTCGCGGGTCGGGCGGCCCCCGGGTCGGCGCGTGGGGGGTCGGAGCCGGTTGCGGGGGGACCCGACGAGGGCGACGCCGGTGCCGGGGCCCGGGTCGGGGCGCATCCCCTTCGTCGTACGCGCGCCGCCGTCGGGGCCCTGCGGGGTCGGTTCCTGCTGGCCTTGGTGCTGGGGAGCCTGGCCCTCGGGTCCGCCGTCGGGCTCATGGCCGTGTCCGGGTGGCTCATATCTCGCGCGTCCGAGCAGCCGCCCGTGCTGTATCTGATGGTCGCCGTGACCGCGACCCGTGCCTTTGGGATCGGGCGTGCCGTCTTCCGGTACGCCGAACGCCTCGTGTCCCACGACGCGGTGCTGCGGATGCTCGCCGACCTCCGGGTCTCCGTCTACCGGCGCCTCGAACGGCTCGCCCCCGCAGGGCTGCGCGAGGCCCGGCGCGGTGACCTGCTCTCCCGGCTCGTCGCCGACGTCGACGCCCTCCAGGACTACTGGCTCCGCTGGCTGCTGCCGGTCGGCTCCGCCCTGCTCGTCGGCGCGGGCGCCGTCGGATTCACCGGCTGGCTGCTCCCCGAGGCGGGCGCGGTACTGGCCCTCGGCCTGCTCGCCGCCGGCGTCGGCGTGCCGCTGGTCAGCGGCGCCCGCGCGCGCCGCGCCGAGCGGCGGCTCGCCCCCGCGCGCGGCCTGCTCGCGACCAGGGTCGCCGAACTCCTCGACGGCTGCGCCGAACTGACCGTCGCCGGCGCCCTCCGGAGCCGTATCGCCGCGGCCCGCGACGCCGACGCGACACTGACGGCCATCGCCTCGCGCGGCGCGAGTGCCACCGCGCTCGGCGGCGGACTGTCCGCGCTGATCTGCGGGCTGACCGTGGCCGCCGCCGCGTACGCCGGTGTGGGCGCGGTGCACGACGGGCGGCTGCCGGGTGTCGCGCTGGCCGTCGTCGTACTGACCCCGCTCGCCGCCTTCGAGGCGGTCGCCGGACTGCCGCTCGCGGTCCAGTACCGGCAGCGGGCCGCGCGCGGCGCCGAGCGGGTGTACGAGGTGCTGGACGCGCCCGTCCCCGTACGGGAGCCCGAGCGCCCGGCCGCCGCTCCCGCGACGCCGTTCCCGCTGGAGGTACGGGGGCTCTCGGCCCGGTACGCGGGGCAGGAGGGCGACGCGCTGACCGGCGTCGATCTGACGCTGACCGCCGGGAAGCGGGTGGCCGTCGTGGGGCCGTCCGGGGCCGGCAAGACGACCCTCGCGCAGGTGCTGCTGCGCTTCCTGGACGCGCGCGATGGCGGCGTACGGCTCGGCGGGACGGACGCGGCGGCGCTGGACGGCGACACGGTGCGGCGTTTCGTCGGGCTGTGCGCGCAGGACGCGCACCTCTTCGACAGTTCCGTACGCGAGAACCTCGCCCTCGCCCGCAAGGACACGACCGAGGACGACCTCCGCGACGCCCTCCGCCGCGCCCGCCTGCTGGAGTGGGCCGACGCGCTGCCGGCCGGTCTCGACACCCACGTCGGCGAGCACGGCGCGCGGCTCTCCGGGGGCCAGCGGCAGCGACTGGCGCTGGCCCGCGCGCTCCTGGCCGACTTCCCCGTCCTCGTACTGGACGAGCCCGCCGAACACCTCGACCTGCCGACGGCCGACGCGCTGACGGCGGACCTGCTGGCGGTGACGGAAGGGCGTACGACGCTGCTCATCACCCATCGGCTCCAGGGTCTCGACGCGGTCGACGAGGTGATCGTGCTCGACGCGGGGCGTGTGGTGCAGCGCGGGCCGTACGCCGAGCTGGTGGGGGTGGAGGGGCCGTTGCGGAGGATGTGGGAGCGCGAGCGGGGGCCGGTGGAGCTGGTCGGCCACGGGCCTCGACTTTCCACCGCAAATGGGACTAACTAATGTCAAGGGCATGAAGGCGCCCGAACCTCAGGACTTTCCTCAGGAATCCGCTCCGGGCGGACCCGGCGACGGGACCGAACCCCGTGACGCCGGGGCCGACACGGAGGCCGACACGGAGGCCGACATGGAGGCCGACATGGAGCGCCGGCTCCAGAGCAGGTCCACCGAGCTCACGGCCCGCGTCCCGCAGCTCCTCGAAGCCATGCGCTCCGTCGGTACCGGCCTCGAACTGCACTCCACCCTCGACCGTATCTGCGAGACGGCCGCCCGCCTCGTCGGCGCCCGCTACGCGGCGCTCGGCGCTGTCGAGGAGGCGGGCGGCCCGCTCTCCGACTTCGTCACCTACGGCGTGGACGCGGACGTCGAGCGGCGGATCGGCCGCCGCCCGGACGGCCACAGCGGACTGCTCGGCGAGCTGATCCGCCGTTCCGAACCCATTCGGCTCGCCGACCTCACCGCGGATCCGCGCGCCGTCGGATTTCCGCCGCACCACCCGCCGATGCGGACGTTCCTCGGCGTTCCGATCCGCGTCCAGGGCGAGAGCCTCGGGAATCTCTACGTCACCGAGAAGCACGACGGCGCCGAATTCACCGAACACGACCAGCACATGATGCGGGTGCTGGCGACGGAGGCGGGCCTCGCCATCGGCAACGCGCGGCTGTACGAGGCGGCCCGGCGGCGCGAGCGCTGGATCGACGGTTCGGTGGCCGTCACGACGGCCCTGCTCTCGGGGAATTCGGCCGACCATCCCGCCGAACACGTGGACGGCACCGAACACGTGGACGGCACCGCGCGCGCGGACCGGCCCGAGCACACCGACTCCGCCGAGCACACCCACCACGCCCTCACCGTCGTCGCCGAACAGGCCCGCAGGCTCGCCGACTCGGCCGCCGGCTTCGTCCTGCTGCCCACGCCCGAGGGAGGGCTGGAGGTCGTCGCCGCCTCGGCCGACAACCCCGAGGTCTTCCTCGGTGCCCGGATCTCGGGCAAGAGCCCCGTCGTCGCCCAACTGCTCGCCGGCGAGGCCACGTACGTGGCGGACTGCACCACCGACCCGCGTCTGATCTCCCCGCTGGCCTCCCGTTTCGGCCCGGCCATGTTGCTGCCCCTGCACAGCGACGGCCGGGTGCTCGGCGTACTCGTCACCCCGCGCGCGATCGGCGCCCGCCCCTACACCGATTCGGAACGCACCCTCGCGACCCAGTTCGCCTCCCAGGCCGCTCTCGCGCTGATGATGGCCGAGGCGCAGCGCGACCGGGAACGTCTCGCGGTGTACGAGGACCGCGACCGCATCGCCCGCGACCTCCACGACCTGGTCATCCAGCGCCTGTTCGCCGCCGGGATGATGCTGGAGACCGCGCAGCGCCACTCGGACGTGCCCGAGGTGCGATCAGGCGTGGGCAGGGCGGTCGACGAACTGGACGTCACCATCCAGGAGATCCGTACGGCCATCTTCGCCCTGCAACAGGGCCCCGCCGAGGCGCCGTCCGGGCTGCGCACCCGGGTCCTGCGCGAGATCAACATGGCGGCCGTGCCGCTCGGCTTCAAACCCACCCACCGCTTCGTCGGCGCGGTCGACTCGGCCGTCGGCGAACTCACCGGCAAGAACCTCATCGCCGCCCTCCGCGAGGCCCTGTCCAACACCTTCCGGCACGCGCGGGCATCCCGCATCCATGTCACGGTCGACGCGAACGCCCGCCTGCCCGACGGCACCCCCGCCGTACGGCTGTCGGTCGCCGACGACGGCGTGGGCATCCCGGCGGGCGGCAGGCGCAGCGGCCTGCGCAATCTGGGGCGGCGCGCCGAGTCGCTGGGCGGATCGAGCGAGGTCGGACCGGGCCTGGGCGAACACGGCGCCGGCACGACGGTGCTGTGGCAGGCGCCGCTCTAGGGGGTGTCTTGCCGGTCTTGCCGGGCTCGCGGTCCCTGGCACGCGTGCTCGCCGCGTTGTCGTCGGTCGCCGACTCCCCCGTAGCCCCCAAGGGGGCACGGGAGGTACCCCCTCCGCGTCGTCTCCCTCCTCCGCCTTGCGATCACACGCACCAGACCCCGCTCACTGATCCGGCCTGACCGACAAGACACCCCCTAGGGTGCGACGCGGGCGATGAGCTGCTCGATGATGACGGCGACACCGTCCTCGTTGTTCGCCACGGTGCGGCCCGACGCCGCCGCGATCACATCAGGGTGCGCGTTGCCCATCGCGTACGACGTACCGGCCCACGCCAGCATCTCCACGTCGTTCGGCATGTCCCCGAAGGCGACGACCTCGTCGGATGAGATGCCGCGCTCGGCGCAGCAGAGCGCGAGCGTGCTCGCCTTGCTGACCCCGAGGCCGCTGACCTCAAGCAGCGCGGTGGGGCTGGAGCGCGTGAAGGAGGCCAGCTCCCCGGCGGCGGTACGGGCCAGGGTGAGGAAACCGTCGGGCGTCAGGGTCGGGTGGTGCGCCAGCAGTTTCACCACCGCTTCGCCGTCGCCGTCCTCCGCCACCTGAAGCAGCTTCTCGGCGGGGGCCACGTGCGCGCCCGGGTCGTCGAGGAAGGGCGGGTACTCCGGCTCGTAGTTGAAGCTGGTCGTCGTCTCGACGGCGAACACCGTGCCGGGCGCCGCGTCGCGCAGAGCCTGTACGACGCCGAACGCGGCGCCCCGGTCCAGTCCGCGCACCTCGACCAGCTCCCCGCCGCCGCGCAGGTCGACGACGACGGCGCCGTTGGCACAGATGGCCAGCCCATGACGGTGCACATGATCGCTGACGACCCCCATCCACCGGGCCGGCCGGCCGGTGACGAAGAAGACCTCGATCCCGGCCTCCTCGGCCGCGGCGAGGGCGGCGATGGTCCGGTCCGAGACGGTCTTGTCGTCTCGCAGCAACGTTCCGTCAAGATCGGTGGCGATCAGCCGGGGGCGGGCGGGAAGCGGGGACTCGCTAGCTGAGGTCACCTGTCCATACTCCCGCACAGGTGTGCAGGTGAGCGCGGAGGGAACCACATGTGAGCGCCCTCACGCACCGAGTTGCGCGGAGGCCTCGGTGGCGATCTTCTCGAAGACGGCCTGGTCGGCGGCGAAGTCCGAATCGGCGATGGGCCAGTGCACGACCAGCTCCGTGAAGCCCAGATCCTGGTGGCGCCCCGCGAAGTCGACGAACGCGTCGACCGATTCCAGCGGGCGGGCACGGTCCGGGGTGAAACCGGTGAGCAGGATCTTGTCCATCGGCCCGGCGTCCCGGCCGACCTCGGCGCGGGCGGCGCCGAGCCTCTCGATCTGGCCGCGGATGGCCTCCACCGACTGGGCCGGGGTGCCCTCCTCGTACAGACTCGGGTCGCCGGTGGTCACCCATGCCTGGCCGTACCGGGCGGCGAGCTTCAGCCCGCGCGGGCCGGTCGCGGCGACGGCGAAGGGGAGCCGGGGGCGCTGGACGCAGCCGGGGATGTTCCTGGCCTCGACGGCCGAGTAGTGGGTGCCGTGCCGGGTGACCGCGTCTTCGGTGAGCAGCTGATCAAGAAGGGGCACGAACTCGCCGAACCGGTCCGCCCGCTCCCTCGGCGTCCATGCCTCCTGCCCGAGCGCGGTCGCGTCGAACCCGCTGCCACCGGCGCCGATTCCCAGGGTGAACCGGCCGCCCGAGATGTCGTCGAGGGAGATCAGCTCCTTGGCGAGGGTCACCGGGTGCCGGAAGTTGGGCGAGGTGACGAGCGTTCCCAGGCGGAGCCGTTCCGTGGCGACCGCGGCGGCGGTGAGCGTGGGCAGGGCGCCGAACCAGGGGCCGTCGCGGAAGGTCCGCCAGGAGAGGTGGTCGTAGGTGTACGCCGTGTGGAAGCCGAGCTCCTCGGCACGCTGCCACTTCGCGCGCCCTCCCTCGTGCCAGCGGTCAACAGGAAGGATCACGGTGCTCAGACGCAGACTCATGCTCCGAGCGTACGTCCGGCTCCCGGCGGCCGATGCGCCGGTCTCCTCGCCGCTCAGGCGCCGAAGCGGAGGTAGCGCGGGGGTACGGCGTCGGCCAGCCAGACGCCGTTGGCGCTCACCCGGAAGACGTGGCCGTCGCGGTGCATCGCCGCCGCGTCCACCGGCAGGACGACCGGGCGGCCGCGGCGGGCGCCGACGCGGGTCGCTGTCTCGCGGTCGGGCGAGAGATGGACATGGTGGCGGTTCATGGGGCGCAGGCCCTCGGCGCGGATCGCGTCGAGGCTGCGGGCGACCGTGCCGTGGTAGAGGTACGCGGGCGGCTCGGCCGGTGGCAGGTCCAGGTCGACCTCGACCGTGTGGCCCTGGTTGGCACGGATCCTGGTGCCTTCGATCGTGAAGCGCCGCTTGTCGTTCATGGCCACGACGTGGTCGAGTTCGGCGCGGGTGAGGGGGAAGCGGTGCTCGGCCGTGGCGCGGAGCAGGGCGTCGACCTCCACCCAGCCGTTCGGGTCGAGCGTGAGGCCGATGCGTTCGGGCTGGTGGCGCAGGTGCTTCGAGAGGTATTTCGACACCTTCACGGTGCGTCGTTCGTCGGGCGTTCCCGCGCCCGGTGTGTGTGTTCGGGTCATTCACACAGCGTGCCCGGTGGCGTCGGGCGCGCGCCACTCATTTCGGTCCGGTCCGGCACGCTTCGATCCGATCCACAAACGATCAGCGCGAGAATGTTTGATCCACAGTCAACTCAGGTTATCCACAGGCTATTTGGCGAATCTGTGGACAACGAGTGCCTGAATTAACCCATTTGGTCAAGTTGACTGTTCTGTCTGTGGGTTGCGGTGAGTGCGTCCAACGTCCGTGCCCGCACCTCCCGTTCGGTGGCCGCCGCGATGAACTCCGGAACGCTCTCCTCCCCAACAAGCCCCTGGACCGCGTCGATCGTCCCGGCCGGAAGCGCCACCGACCGGGTCCCGGCGCCCGACGGCTCCGGGTCCCCCGACACCAGGTGCCTCTGAAGATGCCGGGTCGCGAACACCCGCATGGCGCGGGCCAGTTCGGCGTCGACGGTCTGCCGGGCCAGCGGGCGAAGACGTCGTACGAGCGACGCCGCCTCGGCCGCGTCCGTGTCCGTCGGCGGGCGATGGCCCAGATAGCGGGCGAAGACGTGCTCGGTCGTGAACTCCAGGAAGCGCGCTGCGATGTGCTCGACCTGCCCGCGAAGTTCCCGCAGATGGGCGGAGATCGCGGACAGCGGCACCCCCGCCGCGTACAACTCGGCCGCCACCGCCAGCTCCTGAGGGCTCGGTACGAGGAACTCGTCGTCCCGCCCGGGAATCCGCTCCAGCACCCCCAGCTCCACGGCCTCGGTGAGCGCCGCCTCGTCGGGGGAGCCGCCGAACCGCTCGTCCAGCTCCGCGCGGGTGACCCGGGTGGCCCGCTCGTCCGTCCATGGGCCGTGGACCTCGGCGACCAGGCCCAGCACCCCGCCCAGACCCCGCCCCGCGTCCCACGCTTCCAGCAACTCCTTGATGGACGCCAGTGTGTAGCCCCGGTCCAGGAGATCCGCGATCTGCCGCAGCCGGGCCAGATGCGGGTCCCCGTACACATTCGCCCGGCCCCGCCGTTCCGGCGCGGGGAGCAGCCCGCGGTCCAGGTAGGCGCGGATGGTCCGGACAGTGGCGCCGCTCGCGTGCGCCAGGTCCTCGATCCGGTACCGGCCTCCGGCCGGGGCCCGCGACGCCCCCGAGTCCTCCGACACGCTCACTCCTCCCACCGCCCCGGCACGCCACCGTCCCGGCTGTCCCGGCTATCCCAGCGCTGCCCGGCCGACCGCTCCGGCAGCCGCGCGGGCCGCGGGAGAGGTCGCCAGATACTCGACGGCCCTGCGGAGCGAGCCTTCCCGCGAGGGATGGTACGACCGCCGGAAGTACCGGGGCACCGCCGCGCCCAGCTCGCCCCAGGCCGGCAACAGGCCCTTGGCTACCGCCCGGTTGTGCTCGCGCAGCGAGTAGCGCAGCCGGCCCGCGAGCTGTGGATCGTGCCGGATCAGATACGCCGCCCCGCGCACCCAGAACCAGAGCATCACCGGCGCCGCGACGGCCATCGTCTCCAGCCGGCGGGCGTAGCGCACCGGATCGGGGCCGCCGCAGTGCTGGTACATGTCGAAGGCCACCGACCGGTGTTCGACCTCCTCGGCGCCGTGCCAGCGCAGCAGGTCGAGCATGACCTCGTCCGCCCCGGCGTGGTCCAGCGCGTCCGCGCGCAGCACCCAGTCCCCGAGGACCGCCGTGAACTGCTCGATCGCGGCGACGATCGCCAGCCGGAACCGCAGCCACTCCCGCCGTGGCCACGGCACCCCGAACGGCGGCTCCTCGCCGAGGAGTATCTCGAAGAGGTAGTCGACGTGCCGGGTGTACGGCTCGGTGTCCAGGCGCTGCTCCGCGAGGTGGTTGAGCACATACGCGTGCTGCACGCTGTGCGTGGCCTCCTGGCCCATGAACCCCTTGACGTCCTTGAGCAGCACCGGGTCCCGCACCAGCGGCAGGGCCTCCTTGAAGACCTTGACGAACCAGCGCTCGCCCGCGGGGAGCAGCAGATGGAGCACGTTGATGACATGCGTGGCGGTCGGCTCGTCGGGTATCCAGTGCAGCGGAGTGTCGCGCCAGTCGAACGACACCCGCCGGGGAGCGATCACATACGGCTCGTCCGAAACGGTGATCCCTTCAGGAGCCTGGGAGTTCGGGGTCTCGCCGTCCCGGTTCACGGCTTCTTCGTCCCTGTTCACAGCGGCGGCTCCAGACGGGCGATCGCGCGCAGCGTCCTGGGCGCGAAGCGGGACAGCAGCCGGGCGCCCCGGGCCTCCGGAGTGACCGGGACGACCGCCTCGTTGCGGACGACGGCCCGCAGGATCGCGTCGGCGACCTTCTCCGGCGGGTAGTTGCGCAGCCCGTACAGCCGGGCCGTCCGCTTCCGACGCCGTTTCTCCTCCTCCGGCGAGACCCCGGTGAACCGGGCGGTGGCCGTGATGCCGGTGTTCACGAAGCCGGGACAGATCACGCTGACCCCGATGTCCTGTCCGGCGAGCTCCGCGCGCAGGCATTCGCTGAGCATCAGGACCGCCGACTTGGAGGTGCTGTAGGCGGGCAGCGCACGTGACGGCTGATAGGCCGCCGCCGACGCGGTGTTGACGATGTGCCCGCCCTCGCCGCGCGCCGCCATCTGTGCGCCGAATATCCGGCAGCCGTGGATGACGCCCCAGAGATTGACGTCCAGGACCTTCTTCCAGTCCTCGCTGGTGGTGTCCAGGAACGGCCCCGAGAGCCCTATCCCCGCGTTGTTCACCAGCACGTCCACCGTGCCGTACTCGGCGGCGCACTTCTCGGCCAGCTTCTCCATCGCCTCCTCGTCGCTGACGTCGACGGTCTCGGCCCACGCCCGCGGGGCGCCGATCAGCCGGGCCATCTCGGCGGTCCTGGCGACCCCTTCGGCGTCCCGGTCGACCGCGACGACCCGGGCGCCCGCCTCGGCGAAGGCGAACGCGGTCGCCCGCCCGATGCCGCTCGCCGCCCCGGTCACCAGGACCAACTGCCCGCCGAACCGCTCTCCGTAGGGCCCGCTCGCCACCAGGTCCCGTGCCCGGCGGGCACGGCTCTCCCGGCGGGCCTTGCCCGCCGGCCCGAGCGCCGCGCCCTCCAACGCCTTCGCCATGCCCTCCGCCTCGTCCGCCTCGTCCGCCGGTTCGGGCTCGTGAACGGTGACGAAGTCCGTGATCCAGGAGGCCAGTTGATCCGGTCGCGTCCGTGGCACCCAGTGCTTGGCCGGGAGCGTACGGCGCACCAACTGCGGCACCCACCGCTCCAGATCGTCGTAGAGCCGTTCGGAGAGGAAGGCGTCCCCGGTTGGGGTGATCAGCTGGACGGGTGCGTGCGCGTGGGCGTCGGTGCGCGGTCTGCTCAGCCGCGCGTGGACGTTGTCCCGGTAGAGCCAGGCGCCGTGCGCGGCGTCGTCCGGCAACGAGGCCGTCGGATACGGGTCGGCCTGCCGCCCGCCCCCGGATTCCGCCCCGCTGCCCGGTGCCGGGGACCTCCGCCCCGATGGCACCTTCTCGAACCGCTCAAGAATCCTCGGCCACTGCCTGCCCAGCGGCCCGCGCCACGCGAGCTCGGGCAGCACCGGAGTATGCAGCAGATACACGTACCAGGACTTGGCGCCCTGGCCCAGCAGTTGGCCCAGCGCGCGCGGCGTGGGCCGGGTCATCCGCCGCTTGATCCAGTGTCCGAAGTGGTCCAGCGACGGCCCCGACATCGAGGTGAAGGAGGCGATACGGCCCGACGTGCGCCGTACGGTCACGAACTCCCAGCCCTGCACGGACCCCCAGTCGTGCCCCACCAGATGAACCGGCCGGCGCGGGCTCACCGCGTCGGCGACCGCCAGGAAGTCGTCCGTCAGCTTCTCCAGGGTGAAGCCGCCACGCAGCGGCGTCGGCGCCGTCGAGCCACCGTGCCCCCGGACGTCGTACAGCACCACATGGAACCGCTCGGCGAGCCTCCCCGCGACCTGGGACCAGACCTCCTTGCTGTCCGGATAGCCGTGCACCAGCAGGACGGTCGGGTGCGCCGGGTCACCCAGCTCGGCCACGCACAGATCGACCCCGCCCGTGCGCACCCGGCGCTCCCGCATCCCCACCGGCCCGCCCGACGGTGACGGAACAGACTGAAGCGACATCACGCACCCTTCGCCCAACGCCGCACATGCGGCAGATCGTCATCCAGCCAGAACGCGCTCTCGGCCGGGTCCCTGGAGTCGGTGACCACCAGGATCTCTTCGAACTTGGCGCCCGTACCCCGGAATCCGAGGTGCGGCTCGACCGCCCACAGCCCGGGTCTCGGCGGGTGGTCGGAGAATCCGTACGGGCTCCACAGCGGCGACCAGCCCTCCCGGTGCCCGTGCAGCGCGTCGCTCGCCAGGCCCTTGAGCGCCTGCGTACCGAAGCCGAGGACATGCGGTGACCAGCGGCGGTCCTTCACGCGGTCGATCTTGTGGGCGATCACGCCGAAGGGGTAGGCCCGGTGTCTGTTCTCGTATCCCTGGCGGACCATCAGCCGGTCCACGTCCTCGTAGATCTCCCGCAGCGAACGCCGCTCGCGCACCTCGCGCAGGATCAGCTCGCGGTGTGCCCGGAGATCGGCGAGCAGTTTGTCGTGCAGCGGATTGGTGCCGTCGGTGCCCAGACAGCCCGAGTAGCCGACATCGGCGGTGAAACCGCGGTGGACCGGTGCCATGTCGAGGATGTACGGCATGCCTTCCGCCAGCGCGCGGTTGGTGGGGAAGAACTGGAGCGGGATCCGGAACCCCGTGAAGGCCGTGCGGTCCCCGAACCAGGCGAAGGGCAGATGGAACCAGTCGCGCACCCCGCGCGCCCGCAGCCACTCACGCTGCATCCGGGCGGCCTCGCGCTCCGTGACCCCCGGCCGCAGGCGCGCGGCCACCGCTTCGGCGCACTCGTAGGCCAGCCGCTGCACGGATCTGAATCCCCGCAGCTCCGCGGCCTGTTCGGCCGTCACCGCTGAAGCCATGCCACCCCTCCGTGCCGATCGCGGGCGCGCTGCTCGACCGCCCTCGCCGCGCCCGATAGCCGTACGTGCCCGTAACTTGACACTGATGAATGTGACAATGTCCGGCGGCTGCGTCAAGGCCCCCTCCCGGCCTGTGGATAACCTCGCCGACCCGGAACCTTCGTCGTAACTTTTTACGCTGCCCTTACGGGTCCGTACGTCTCAAGGGGGACCCCGAGACAGCCGCCAGGGCTGACGTCCGCTGTGGTGTGCGCCACTACCGTCATGAACGTGACTGTGATCGCCACTGAAGGCCTGAGTAAGCGGTTCCCCCGGGTAACCGCGCTTGACCGGCTCTCCTTGGACATCGGACCGGGCGTGACCGGTCTGGTGGGTGCCAACGGAGCCGGCAAGTCCACCATGATCAAGATCCTGCTGGGTCTGTCCCCCGCCACGGAAGGCCGGGCCGCGGTGCTCGGGTTCGACGTCGCCACCGACGGCGCCGCCATCCGCGAGAGCGTCGGATACATGCCCGAGCACGACTGCCTGCCGCCCGATGTCTCGGCGACCGAACTCGTCGTCCACATGGCGCGCATGTCCGGCCTCCCGCCGACCGCCGCCCGTGAACGCACCGCGGACACGCTGCGCCACGTCGGCCTGTACGAGGAGCGGTACCGCCCCATCGGCGGCTACTCGACCGGTATGAAGCAGCGCGTCAAACTCGCGCAGGCGCTGGTCCACGACCCCAAACTCGTCCTCCTCGACGAGCCGACGAACGGCCTCGACCCCGTCGGCCGCGACGAGATGCTCAACCTGATCCGCCGCGTCTACACCGACTTCGGCATCTCCGTCCTCGTGACCTCGCACCTCCTCGGCGAGCTCGAACGCACCTGTGACCACGTCGTCGTCATCGACGGCGGCAAGCTGCTGCGCTCCAGCTCCACGAGCGACTTCACGCAGAACACCGCGACACTCGCCGTCGAGGTCACCGACACCGACACCCACCCGGACGGCACCCGCGCCCTGCGCGAGGCCCTCACCACGGCCGGGCTCTCGCTCCACGCGGGCGAGGAGGACGGGCTGCCGGGCGCCGGCCACATCCTGCTCATCGAGGCCACGGGCGAGGAGACGTACGACGTCGTACGCGACACCGTCGCCGAACTCGGGCTCGGTCTCGTACGGATGGAACAGCGCCGCCACCACATCGCCGAGGTCTTCCGCGCGAAGGACGCCGCACAGGAGGCCGCGCGGGACGTCCGGACGGCCACCGGCGACGTACAGCCCGTACCGGCGCAGCCGGGCACCGCGGAATTCGCACTTCAGAAGGGAGGCGGCAGCGATGAGCGCTGATCTCACCCAGATCCACAACATCGGCTACCGCAACTACGACGGCCCGCGGCTCGGCCGCGCCTACGCCCGCCGCTCCCTCTACTCGCAGTCCCTGCGCGGCTCCTACGGCCTCGGCCGGTCCGCCAAGTCCAAGATCCTGCCGATGATCCTGTTCGCCGTGATGTGCGTGCCGGCGGCGATCATGGTCGCGGTCGCCGTCGCCACCAAGTCGAACGACCTGCCGGTCGAGTACACGCGGTACGCGATCTTCACCCAGGCCCTCATCGCGCTCTTCCTGGCCGCCCAGGCGCCGCAGTCCGTCTCGCGTGACCTGCGCTTCAAGACGGTGCCGCTGTACTTCTCGCGGCCGATCGAGCGCTTCGACTACGTCGTCGCCAAGTACGGCGCGATGGCCTCCGCCCTCTTCGTCCTGACCGCCGCACCGCTCCTGGTCCTCTACATCGGCTCGCTGCTCGCCAAGATGGACTTCGTCGACCAGACGACGGGCTTCGGACAGGGGCTCGTCTCCGTGGCGCTTCTCTCGCTGCTCTTCGGCGGACTCGGCCTGGTACTGGCCGCCCTCACCCCGCGCCGCGGCTTCGGTGTCGCCGCCGTGATCGCCACGCTGACCATCACCTACGGCGCGGTCTCCACCGTCCAGGCCATCGCCTTCGAGACCGGCTCCTCCGGCGCCGTCCAGTGGCTCGGCCTCTTCTCACCCATCACGCTCATCGACGGCGTACAGACCGCGTTCCTCGGCGCTTCCACGTCGTTCCCCGGCTCGGACGGGCCGTCGGCCGGTGTCGGAGTCGTCTATCTACTGGTCGTTCTCGCGCTCATCCTCGGCTCGTACGCCGTCCTCATGCGCCGTTACCGGAAGGTCGGGCTGTGACCACCATCAACATCGAGCACGCGTCGCGCTGGTTCGGCAACGTGGTCGCCGTCAACGACGTGACGATGACCGTCGGCCCCGGCGTCACCGGACTGCTCGGACCCAACGGCGCGGGCAAGTCCACGCTCATCAACATGATGGCCGGCTTCCTGGCACCCTCCAACGGAAGCGTCACCCTCGACGGCGACGCGATCTGGCGCAACGAGTCCGTCTACCGCCAGGTCGGCATCGTCCCCGAACGCGAGGGGATGTACGACTTCCTCACCGGGCTCGACTTCGTCGTCGCCAACGCCGAACTGCACGGCCTCGGTAAGAAGGCGGCCCAGAAGGCGCTCGCCACCGTCGAGATGGAGTACGCGCAGGACCGCAAGATCGCGACGTACAGCAAGGGCATGCGGCAGCGCGTGAAGATGGCCTCCGCGCTCGTCCACGAACCGTCAGTACTGCTCCTCGACGAGCCCTTCAACGGCATGGACCCGCGCCAGCGCATGCAACTGATGGAGCTGCTGCGGCGCATGGGCGACTCCGGCCGCACCGTCCTGTTCTCCTCGCACATCCTTGAGGAGGTCGAGCAGCTGGCCTCGCACATCGAGGTGATCGTCGCGGGCAGGCACGCCGCGTCCGGCGACTTCCGCAAGATCCGCCGGCTGATGACCGACCGGCCGCACCGCTACCTCGTACGGTCCAGCGACGACCGCGTCCTGGCCGCCGCGCTGATCGCCGACCCCTCGACGGCCGGCATCGAGGTCGACCTCACCGAGGGCGCGCTGCGCATCCAGGCCGTCGACTTCGGGCGCTTCACCGAGCTGCTGCCGAGGGTCGCCCGTGAGCACTCCATCCGGCTGCTCACGGTCTCGCCGTCCGACGAGTCCCTCGAATCGGTCTTCTCGTACCTCGTAGCGGCCTGAGCGGCCTTGACAAGGAGCTGTGACGTCCATGTACCACCCCACAGTCGCCCGGCTCACCTACCGGGCCCTGCTCGGCCGGCGCCGGGCCGCCGTCCTCCTCATCCTGCCGGCCCTGCTGATCCTCATCGCCGTGGCCGTAAGGGCCTTCAACGGCGTGGACGACCAGGTCGCCGCGGACGTCCTGGGCGGCTTCGCCCTCGCCACGATGATCCCCCTGATCGGCGTGATCGCGGGAACGGGCGCCATCGGCCCCGAGATCGACGACGGATCGATCGTCTATCTCCTGGCGAAGCCGGTCACCCGGCCGTCGATCATCTTCACGAAGCTGATCGTCGCGATCTCCGTGACCATGGTGTTCTCCGCGGTCCCCACCTTCATCGCCGGAATGATCCTCAACGGCAACGGCCAGCAGATCGCGGTGTCGTACACCATCGCCGCGCTGGTCGCCTCGATCGCCTACAGTGCGCTGTTCCTGCTGCTCGGCACGGTCAGCAGGCACGCGGTCGTCATCGGCCTCGTCTACGCGCTGGTGTGGGAGACGCTGTTCGGCAGCCTGGTCGCGGGCGCGCGGACGCTCAGCGTTCAGCAGTGGTCCCTCGCGGTCGCCGAGAAGACCAGCGGCGAGGGCATGATCGCCTCGGACGTCGGACTGCCGGTGGCCGTCGTGCTGCTGGTGGGCGTGACGGCCGCCGCGACCTGGTACGCGGGGCGGAAGCTGCGCACGCTGACGCTCGCCGGCGAGGAGTGAGCGGGGGCTTCCCACTGCCGTAGTTAAGTGTGCGCGCCGCCGCGACCCCTCCCTTCGGGTGGGGGTTGCCGCGTAACTGTACGTTTATCGGCTCGTTGTTCCGTGTGCGTGGAGGCAACTGGAATCCGTGACGTCGAGAGTTCGTGAAACTGGGGATTGCCGGTGCCGCGTCGAAAGCCGCACCGGTCATTGAGTGAGTAGCCACCGTGAGCCGACCTCCACCCCTGAAGCCCGGGGTGAGGGCCGTCCATCATCGGTTCACGAATGGAAGGCACACACTCATGCCATCGGAAGTCACCCTGCTCGAATCGCGCACCATGCGCGTCGAGCATCTGGGGTGCGTCGAGGTGCTCGACAAGGTGAAGGCCTTGATCATGCTCCCGGACGGTATCCACAACACGACAGACGGAGTCGCGCGCTACTTCGAAGTATCCACAGGCGTCATCAGGCAGTTGACGGCGCGCCACCGAGCGGAGCTGTCCGAGAACGGGATGCAGGTGCTGCGCGGTCCTGACCTGCGTGAATATCAGAGTGACAACATGTCACTCTCATCCGGGAGCGACCGAAGTTATCCACAGAGGCGCTCGGGGCTCACGCTCTACACCCGTCGCGCCGTCCTCAACATCGCGATGCTCCTTCGCGACAGCGACATCGCCCGACGCGTCCGTACGTATCTCCTCGACGCCGAAGAAGGCTGGCGTGAGGGGTACGCGTCGCTCGACCGGCGCGTCACCGACGTGGAGTCCTGCCTCGGCGGTGTCGGCGTGGCGCTCCAGGAGCTGGGGCCGGTGCTGAACCGGATGTCGTACCGGCTCGACAGTCTGGACCGGCGGCTCGACGCCACCAACCAGGTCGTCGGGGCGATCAGCAACCGGCTCTGCCAGATGTCCGAGGACATCAACCGCGTGGATGCCCGGGTGGACGATGTGGTCCATCAGCTGAAGGATCTGCGCCGCGGCCGTAAGCGCCGCTGACCGCTCCAGCGGGCTCGCGTCCGTCCGTGGACTTTCGCGGGCGGACGCGGACAGGCGCCGGCAAGGCTGTCGACGCGAGCCGTACGCGGGTTTCCGGAGCCGGTCACGAATAACTCGGTGGCGCCGGACTACCGCCCCGGTGCACAGTGGTGGTGGCAGGTACCACTGGACCGGGAGAGGAGCGCGGCGATGACCGGCAGTACGAGTCCGTCGAGTTCCCGACAGGGCAGTCCCGACCCGGCACCGGAGTAACCACTTCCGCTCCGTGCGGCCGACGGTGACCCGCCCGAGGGGGCGGTCGCTTCGAGCGCGCGTCCGCGCGGACCGCCCCCTTCCCCGACGCCCCGCGTTCAGCCCTGCTGAAGCAGCTTCTCCAGCACCACCGCGATGCCGTCGTCGTCGTTCGACGCCGTCACCTCGTCCGCCACGGCCTTCAGCGCCTCATGCGCGTTGGCCATCGCCACACCGTGCCGCGCCCACCCGAACATCGGGATGTCGTTGGGCATGTCGCCGAACGCGATCGTGTCGGCCGCCGTCACACCGAGCCGCCGCGCGGCCAGCGAGAGCCCCGTCGCCTTGCTCAGACCCAGCGGCAGGATCTCCACGACCCCGGGACCCGCCATCACCACGGCGACCATGTTCCCGACGGTCTCCTGCGCGACCCCCGCCAACTCGTCGTCACTCAGCCGCGGATGCTGGATGTAGACCTTGTTGATCGGCGCGGTCCACATCTCGGCGGGATCGTCGAGGAAGACCGCGGGCAGCGGGCCGTCATGCACCCGGTACCCGGGTCCGATCAGTACGTCACCGTCGAGACCGTCCCGGCTCGCGGCCAGCGCCAGCGGACCGACCTCCGCCTCGATCTTCGACAGCGCGAGGACCGCCACCTGACGGTCCAGGGTCACCGATGTCAGCAGTCTGTGCTCGCCGGCGTGGTAAACCTGCGCGCCCTGGCCGCAGACCGCCAATCCGTCGTACCCGAGATCGTCGAGGATGCCCCGCGTCCACGGCACCGCCCGCCCGGTGACGATGATGTGCGCGGCGCCCGTCTCCGTGGCGGCGGCGAGCGCGGCACGCGTCCGCGCGGAGACCTCGTGGTCCTCGCGCAGCAGCGTCCCGTCGAGGTCGGTCGCGACGAGCTTGTACGGGAACGCGGAGGCGGGGGCGGAGTCGGAAGAGGACACCGGGCCGGAGGCGGCGCTCACTTGGCGATCGGCTCCAGCGTCTCGCGCCCGCCCAGATACGGACGCAGCACCTCAGGCACCCACACCGAACCGTCCGCCTGCTGGTGGTTCTCCAGCAGCGCCACGATCGTGCGCGTGACGGCGCAGAGCGTGCCGTTCAGCGTCGCGAGCGGCTTCACTTGCTGCTTGCCGTCCTGCGCCGCCCGCATCCGTACGGAGAGCCGACGCGCCTGGAAACCGTCGCAGTTGGACGCCGACGTCAGCTCGCGGTACTTGCCCTGCGTCGGGATCCACGCCTCGCAGTCGAACTTGCGCGAGGCCGAGGCACCCAGGTCGCCCGTCGCCACGTCGATCACCTGGAAGGGCAGCCCGAGGCCGCTGAGCCACTGCTTCTCCCACTCCAGCAGCCGCGCGTGCTCGGACTCGGCGTCCGCAGGGTCGACGTACGAGAACATCTCGACCTTGTCGAACTGGTGCACCCGGAAGATCCCCCGGGTGTCCTTGCCGTACGTCCCCGCCTCGCGGCGGAAGCACGGCGAGAAGCCCGCGTACCGCAGGGGCAGCTTGTCGGCGTCGATGATCTCGTCCATGTGGTACGCGGCGAGGGGCACCTCCGACGTACCGACCAGGTAGAAGTCGTCCTTCTCCAGGTGGTAGACGTTCTCCGCCGCCTGGCCGAGGAAGCCCGTGCCCTCCATCGCGCGCGGGCGCACCAGCGCGGGGGTCATCATCGGGATGAAGCCGGCCTCGGTTGCCTGCGCGATCGCCGCGTTCACTAGGGCGAGTTCGAGCAGGGCGCCGACGCCCGTCAGGTAGTAGAAGCGCGAGCCGGAGACCTTCGCGCCGCGCTCCATGTCGATGGCGCCGAGCGCCTCGCCGAGCTCCAGATGGTCCTTGGGCTCGAAGCCCTCGGCGGCGAAGTCGCGCGGCGTGCCGATCGTCTCCAGGACGACGAAGTCCTCCTCGCCGCCCACGGGCACGTCCGGGTGCACGATGTTGCCCAGCTGGAGGAGCAGCCGCCTGGCCTCCTCGTCGGCCTCGTGCTGCACTGCGTCGGCCGACTTCACGGCCGCGGCCAGCTCACGCGTACGCGCCAGCAGCTCGGCCTTCTCGTCGCCGGCGGCCTTGGACACGAGTTTGCCGAGGCTCTTCTGCTCGGAACGCAGCTCGTCGAAGCGGACGCCGGAGGCCCTGCGCCGCTCGTCGGCGGAGAGCAGGGCGTCGACGACGCCCACGTCCTCTCCACGGGCGCGCTGCGACGCGCGGACACGGTCGGGGTCGTCTCGGAGCAGGCGAAGGTCAATCACCCCACCAGGCTACCGGTGCGCGGTTCCGCCACCTCACCTCCTTTTTCAACGTGTGGCATTTTGTCCGGATTGCCGCAATTGGGGACGGTGGGGAAAGGGTGAAAAGGAGGGGGCGCTTACGTCAATAACGGGTTGCCAATTCCCCGGAAAGGGGCACCGGTCCGTCTGTCGTTGACCCATTCCCCTTGTGGCGAGCGGCACTTGGGGCGACGTTGTCCACAGAGGATGCCTGCTCGGAAAGTTATCCACAGGCTGTGTGGGGAATCTGTGGATCGCGAGAGATTTCGCGGTGAAAGCCCAACCGGGTCCAAGGGGATTCTTCTCCCGAACCCGCCTCACACGCTCATTCGGGTGGGACCTGGTCCCTCTGACGAGTTGAACAAGGGAATTGGGGTGACATGGGCCGCTCGCGTGCCCCTGTGGACGGATGGGCGGTCGCTGAGGAGATTTGTCGACCAAGTCCGCCGAACCCTGTCGACTTGTCCCCAGGGTGGACGGTCGGCCTGTGGATAACTCTGGGGACAACCGGGGGCGACCGCCGCCCCCACCGCCCCCGGCGGCTCAGATCCGGCCGTCCTGGCTCCGCGCCAGCCAGTCGGCGGCGTCCATGAACTCCGCGTCCGACGTACCCGCCCGCAGCCGCCCCACGTCCTCCGGAGCCACGCCCGCCCTCGGGTACGACCCGAGGAAGCGCACCTTCGGGCTGATCCGCTTCAGCCCCATCAGCGCCTCGCCCACGCGCCGGTCCGCGATATGACCCTCGGCGTCCACGGCGAAGCAGTAGTTACCGATGCCCGCACCCGTCGGACGCGACTGGATGAGCATCAGGTTGACCCCCCGTACGGCGAACTCCTGGAGCAGCTCCAGCAGCGCGCCCGGGTGGTCGTCCCCGAGCCAGACCACGACCGACGTCTTGTCCGCGCCGGTCGGCGCGGACGGCCGCGCGGGCCGCCCCACCAGGACGAAGCGCGTCTCCGCGTTCTCCGCGTCGTGGATCTCGGTGACCAGGGCTTCGAGCCCGTACGTCGCCGCCGCGAACTCGCCCGCGAAAGCCGCGTCGAACCGGCCCTCCTGGACCAGCCGAGCGCCGTCCGCGTTCGACGCGGCCGACTCCCACAGCGCGTTCGGCAGATTGGCCCGCAGCCAGTTGCGCACCTGCGGCTGCGCCACCGGATGACCGGTCACCGTCTTGATGTCGGACAGCGACGTCCCCGGCCTGACGAGGAGCGCGAAGGCGATGGGCAGCACCACCTCGCGGTAGATCATCAGCGGCTCGCCCGACGCGAGTTCGTCGAGGGTCGCGGTGACGCCGCCCTCCACCGAGTTCTCGATCGGTACGAGGGCTGCCGCTGCGTCCCCGTGCCGTACGGCGTCGAGGGCCGCGGGCACCGACACCATCGGGATCAGTTCCCGGGTGGCGGATTCCGGAAGGGTGCGGAGGGCGGCTTCGGTGAAGGTGCCCTCGGGGCCGAGGTACGTATAGCGCGTGGCCGACATGTGGTCACTTTAGTCCGGCCGGCGGACAGCGCAGGACCGGACCGGGGACCGGCCTCAGGACCCGCATCGGGGCCGCCTCCGCCCCCCCCTCAGGACTCCAGCAGGCGCTGCCCCACGTACTCGCCCTCGCGCGCTCCGCCCGGCACCGCGTACAGCCCGCTCGACTCGTGCCGTACGAACGCCGACAGCGCGTCCCCCCGGTCGAGCTTGCGCTGCACCGGCACGAAGCCCCTCAGCGGATCGGCCTGCCAGCAGACGAAGAGCAGGCCGGCGTCCGGGGTGCCGTCCGCGGCGATCCCGTCGTGGAAGGAGAACGGGCGGCGCAGCATCGCGGCCCCGCCGTTCTGCTCCGGCGCAGAGATCCGGGCGTGCGCGTTCTCCGGGATGACGAGCCTGCCGTCCGGGCCGGTTTTGTCGAGGTCGAGCGCGGTCGTCTCCGTACCGCCGGTGAGCGGGGCGCCGTCGGACTTGCGGCGGCCGATGACAAGCTCCTGGCGGTCGGTCGGCAGGGCCTCCCAGTCGTCGAGCAGCATGCGGATCCGGCGTACGACGGCGTACGAGCCGCCCGCCATCCAGTCGGGTGTCCCGGCCGGCGGCTTCGCGGGGACGAAGATCCGCCGGTCGAAGTCGGGCTCCGTCGGCTTGGGGTTGTTCGTGCCGTCGACCTGGCCCATCAGATTGCGGGCCGTCATCGGGCGGGCGGTGGCGCCGGGCGAACGGTTGAAGCCGTTCATCTGCCACCGCACCTTCGCCGCGTCGCCCGCCTCCTTGAGAAGGGCACGCAGCGCGTGGAAGGCGACGAGCCCGTCGTCCGAACCGATCTGAACCCACAGATCGCCCTCGCTGCGGCGGGCGTCGAGGTGATCCGAGGAGAAGGCCGGCAGCGGGTCCAGCGCGGAAGGGCGCCGCGCGGCCAGCTTCGTACGGTCGAAGAAGGTCCGGCCGAAGCCGAAGGTGACCGTCAGCGCGGAGGGCCCCGCGTCCAGCGCGACCCCGGTGTCGCGTTCGCCGGCCGGTTCGCCCGCCATGAGCCGCCGCGCGGTCTCCGACCAGCGGCGCAGCAGCGCGGCGGCCTCCTTGCGCCCGGCGCCCGGTGCGAGGTCGAGGGCGACCAGATGGCCGCGGGCCTGCAACGGGGTGGTGATACCGGCCTGATGGGCGCCGTGGAAGGCGACGGCGGCCGAGCCGACCGTGGCGAGCGCGGTCGGCTCGTCGGGGCGCGTGGCGGCGTACGTGGCGCTCCCGCCGGCCGCTCCGGCGACGAGGCCCGCGGCGCCGGCCGCACCGGCCGTACCGATCAGCCGCCGCCGGGAGATCGCGCGGGTGGAATCAGCTCCGGCGCCGGCGGTGTCGCCGCCGGCATCGGTGCCGCTGGTCGTTGTACGGGTGTCGCTCACGGGGTCAACCGATCTTCACGTTCTTCTCGATGGTGGTCTGGTCGATGTCCGAGGTCCGCACGGTCACCTGGAAATGCCATTCGCCCGGCATCGGGATCTGTACGGTGCTCGAACTCCAGTGTCCCGGTGCCAGAAGTTCGGGGACGACGGGGAGGGGGCCGATCTGTTCGGACTTGAGGGTGTACGCGACCTTCACCTCGGGCACGTCCATCGGCTTGCCGTCCGGGCCGTCGACCCAGACGTGCATGACGTTGCCGCCGGGGCTCGCGGGGTCGACGGTGAGCCGCACCGTGCCCTTGCCCTTCGCGCCGCCGGTGTCGAACGGCGCGGTGATCTCCACGGGACCGGCGGGCGCGGCAGGCGCGGCGGCGGCCGTGCCCGAGCGGCCGACTTCCTTCTCCTGTGTACGTCCGGGCTCGGTGCCCGTCAGCGCGGTCGTGACGGCGAGCACCACAAGGGCGACGCACGCCTCCGTAAGGACGGAGCGGCGCAGCCCGGACCGCTCGGTGTCGGCGTCGCGGACGCGCTTCTTACGGGCGGTGGCCAACGCGGTCCGCTGACGGGCGAGTTGAGCGGCGCGCCCGGGATCCGCCCCGCCCTCGGCCCCGCCCTCCGCTTCGGCTTCCGCTTCTTCGCCGGCCTCGGTCTCGGCTTCGGTCCCGGTTTCGCTCTTGGCGTGCTCGCGCAGCAACCCGGTCCAGCGCCGCGAGAACCAGGCGGCACCGAGCAGTACGGCGATCAGCGCGACCTTGGACAGCAGGAGCTGCCCGTACGACGTACCGGTCAGCGCCGACCACGAGCCGACCTGCCGCCACGACTGGTAGAGCCCGGTCGCGGCCAGGACGACCACGCTGCCGAAGGCGATCCGCGAGAAGCGCCGCACGGCGGCGCGTTCGATGTCCGGTGTCCGGTAGAGGGCGACCAGCAGTGACACGAGGCCGCCGAGCCAGGCGGCCACGGCCAGCAGATGCAGTACGTCGAGCGGCATGGCGAGACCGGTCTGGATCCCGGTCGACGCGTGCTCGGACAGTGCCCAGGTCCCGGCGATGCCCGCGGCGACGACCGTCCCGCCCAGGCCGAGCCCGAAGGTGAGGTCGGCCTTCGCCTTCCCCGCGTCGGGCACCGCGTCGGACCCGGCCCCAGACCCCTCCCCGGACTCCGCTTCCGATTCCGCTACACGCTTCGCGTACGCGCCGAACAGCACCGCGATGAAGAGCGCCGCCGCGCCGAGCAGCAGCAGCCGCGAGACGAGCGCCGCCCCCGTCTTGGTGTCGAGTACGTCGGTCAGCCCGCCGAGGTCGAACGCGTCGCCGAGCTTCCCGGACCCGGTGTACGGCGTCCTCAGTAGGAGGAGGACGAGTGTCGCCGCGGTCAGGGTGACCCAGCCGCCGACGACGAGGCGTTGCAACGGCCGTACGGACGAGCCGCGTTGCCAGCAGGCGAGGACGAACGCCGCACCGCCGACGAGCAGCACGAACCCGGCGTACGAGATGTAGCGCACCGTGTCGTACAGGAAGCCGACCAGTCCGCCCCCGGCCTTCTGGTCGGGCACGGTGGCCGTGGTCTTCGACGGCGCTCCCACGGAGAAGGTGAACGCCCCCGACACGGGATGGCTGTCGGCGGAGACCGCCTGCCACGCCACGGTGTACGTACCGTCCGGCAGTCCGGGCTTGAGGTCCACCGCGTAGCGGACGGTCCCGCCCCCGCTCAGATCACGCATCTTCGCGACGTCGACGCGCTTGCTGGTGGGGTCGAGGACCCGGATGGAGTCGTCGCCCATGGCGATCTGTTCGGAGAAGGTGAGCGCGACCTCCTTGGGAGCGACATCGACCACCGCCCCGTCCTTCGGATCGCTGCCCGTGAGCGCCGCGTGCGCCGACGCCGTACCGGAGAGCGCGCCGAAGAGACCGACGATCAGTACGGCGGTGATGAGCAGCAGCCGTATGGGCCGTGTTCCGAAGCGGGGGGCGGTGGCCGTCATGGTGAGTCAGTCCCTCAGTGCCGCGTGGGGTTGTAGGTGGTCTCCTTGACGGGAAGGTCGACCTCGATCGGGCCGGTCTTCTCGAAGTGCAGTTCCACCGAGATCTGTTGGCCTTCTTCCAGCTTCTTCTTCAGGCCCATGAACATCAGATGGTTGCCGCCGCGCGCCAGATTCAGCTCGCCGCCGGCCGGGATGGCGAAGGACTTCACCTGCCGCATCTTCTGGTCCTTCGTCTCGTGGATCGTGACGTCGTCCGAGATGTCGCTGGTGACGGAGGTGAGCTTGTCCGCAGCGCCACCGCTGTTGGCGACCGTGAGAAAGCCGGACGCCATGTCGCTGACGGGCCGGGGCATGAACGCCCCGGTGACCTTCAACTGAGGCTCGTCCTCGGACGCGTCCGCCGACGAGCACCCGGCGAGCGAGGCCACCGACGCCAGTGACACCGCGGACACCAGCACCGCCCCGGCGACCGGGCGGCGAATCGCCCCTCGGCGTACGGGACGGCCGCCGCGCCCCCTCACGGGGTCTCGCCCTTGATGAGTTTCGGCAGGTCTTCCGTGTAGTCGTCGGCCGTCGTGTCCTCGCCGTACAGGACGTAACCGCCGTCTGTCTTCGGCGAGAACGCGATGACCTGCGCCCCGTGCATGGAGACGACGGAGCCGTCCTTCTCCTTGGTGGCCGGCTCGATCCCGATGCCGACCTGGCGCGCGCCGGCCTGGATGGTCGGGAAGTCGCCGGTGAGGCCGACGAACGACGGGTCGCCCGCGCTCGGCAGCCACTTGGCGAGTTCGGCGGAGGTGTCCCGCTCGGGGTCGGTCGTGACGAACACGACCTGGAGCTTGTCCTGGTCGGCCTTCGGGAGCGCCTTCCTGGCGATGGCGATGTTGCTCATCGTCAGCGGGCAGACGTCGGGGCAGTGCGTGTAGCCGAAGTAGATCAGCGTCGGCTTGCCCTTGGTCTCCTCGCGGAAGTCGTACGTCTTGCCTTCGGTGTCCTTCAGGACGAGGTTCGGCTTCTCGAAAGGCTTGTCGAGAACGGTCGCCGCCTTTGTCTTCGGCTGGGCGGAGACGTCCGCCACCGGCTTCGACGCGGCGTCGTCGCCGCCGCTTCCGCAGGCGGACAGGGTGAGTGCCGCGACCGCCGCGAGTGCGGCGGCGGTGAGCACGGTCTTCTTGCGCATGGAGGTAGTTCCCATTGGTGGAGTACGGGTCGCCCGCTGATCAGCTGGCGGGGGTGCCGGTGGACGGGTTACGGCGGCGTCCGCCCAGGACGCCGTAGGCGACACCGGCCACACCGATGACGATGCCTGCGATGCCGAGGCCCCGGGCCAGGCCGTCGCTGCTGTCGGAGGAGGCGGCGCTCTCGGTGGCCGCGCCCTCGCTCTCGGCCGACGCCTTGTCGGCTCCGGCCTTGGCGGCGTCGCTCGCCTTGGCGCCCGCCGCGGCGCCGTGGCCGTTCTCGGATGCGGCGGTCAGGGTCAGCACCGGCGCCGGGCTCTCGGGCTCGGCGCCCTCGGTCGGGGCGTCGATCCAGCGCACGACCTCGTCGTTGTCGTACGTCTGGAGGGTCTTGAAGACCAGTTGATCGGCGTCCTCGGGCAACTGGCCGACGGAGAGCGGGAACTGCTGGAAGTAGCCGGGCGCGACCCCGCCGCCGGCCGCTGCGGTCCAGGTGACCTTCGACACGGCTTCGGTGATCTGCTTGCCGTGCATCTCGATGGGCTTGGCGAGCTTGCTCTTGGTGACGGCGATCTTCCAGCCGGGCACGGCCTGCGGTGACACCGAGGCCAGCGGGTGCTCGGTCGGGAAGTTCACTTCGAGCTTGACGGTCGACGCGTCGTCGCGCTCGTTCGGCACCTTGAAGTTGACCGTCGCGTAACCGCCCTTGGTGGCTTCGCCGACCGGCTGCACACCGACGTGCGCGAGGGCGGGGCCGGCGAGCAGCACGACGGCGGTCGCGGCGACGCCGCCGACGACCGCCACGCGGCGTGCGGCGCGGGTACGGCCGGTGGTGGACGGCCGCGGGACGGCGTGACGAGACGTGTTCGTACGAGAGGCGTTCATGACAGGAGACACTCCACGGTGTGGGGGAGACGTTGGGCCGCGCGCGGATACGCGACGGCATCGCGACGTCACCGCCCTACGTACTCCGTACGGAAGGTGTCGTCGCGTCAGGCGGCGAGAGCGAGTCCGGCCGGCGGGCCGCGCCTGATCACCGAGTGCTGGAGTGCCTCCCCCGCGTACGGCGGCGGAGTGTCGTGGCGCGGGCCCGGCCGGGCGGCCGGCCCGGGAGCGGGCGTGAGCGGGAGCCCGACGCTCAGGGCCCGTACGAGGCCGAGGGCGGCCCGCAGCGCCCGCAGCCGCGCCTTGTCCGCGACGACCTCACCGAAGCCGTCGCCGAGGCCCTGGGAGGAGAGCGCGGCGAGCCGGGCAAGCGCGAGGTCGCCGCGGCGCATGAGCCAGCCGGTCGCGAGGGCCGCCAGCAGATGCGCGAGGAACATGGGCAGGGTCGGCAGCTCGGGCAGCAGCCCGCCGGCGCCGCCGGTCCCACCGGCCGCCGCGTGCGCGGCTGTTCCGGCGGACGCGCCGTGCAGGTGACCGCCCTGCGCGAGTCCGCCGCCGACCGTGGCGGGGTCGATCCCGGCGTCGGTCACGATGCGGCGCGCGTCCGCAGCGCTGAGCGAGGCCGGGCCGGCGCCGCAGATCAGCTTGGCCGCGACACGGATCAGTACGTCGTCGGCGCCGCCTCGCATCGTGAGGCGGTGCTGGCTCATCCCGAACAGGGCGTGCAGCGCGAGCTGTCCACCCGTCAGCGCGAGCGCGATGGCGGGCAGCGAACGCACACGTCCGGCGAGCGGCGCGGCGACGGCGAACACCCCGGCGAAACCGACGAGGAGCGTCCACCAGGGGACTTCCTGACAGGCCGCGAGCACATGTCCTGTCCCGGACAGCACGACACAGACCGCGGTGAACACCGCGGCCCTCAGGAGCCGCAGACCGGCTCCGGTGTGTGCTGCACGATCCGGCATGGCCGGGTCATCATCGCACTGCGGCCGGCGGCTTCGTACGGCAGGTCCGGAAGATCAGCTTCTGTCCCCTACAACGGCGGGCACCTCATGCGCGTCCGCCGAATGAGTTGTTTCACGCGGGCGATGTGCTTACGAGTCCCCTACAGGGGCAATACGTATCGGTATGTCGAGCTGTGGCCAGGAGGCTGGAGCATGAGCATCTGGTGGTCCCTCCATCTGCGGCGCGAAGCCGCGAGCGTCCCGCTCGCACGCCGTCTCCTGATCGGCACGATGGAGACCGCGGGCGTCGACCCCGACATTTCCTTCGATCTGTCCGTCGCACTGACGGAAGCATGCGCGAACGCCGTCGAGCACGGCGGTGACGACCTGCCCGGTGACCCGTCCCAGCCCTCGGCCGCCTACCGCGTGACCGCCTATCTGGACGGCGAGAAGTGCCGTATCGAGGTGTCCGACTCCGGCCCCGGATTCCCCGCCCGCCGAGCCGTGCCCCGGACCGCGGCCCTGGCCGCCTTCACCGCCGAGAACGGCCGTGGGCTCTCCCTGATCGAGCAGCTGGCCGACCACGTCCACTTCCGCAACCGGCCGGGGCGGGGAGCGGTCATCAGCTTCGACAAGATCCTGAAGTGGCGCGAGGAGACTCCGCTGGTGGCCCTGGGCGGTACGACCGCCGGAGTCTGAGCCGGCGCCCCTGCCGCCTCATGGACGCGCCGGCCCGGCCGCGCGCGAGGCACGGCCGGGCCGGTGACCGGTGACTGTCCAGCAGCTCCGGCTACTCCGGCGAGTGTCCGGAGCCGGGATGATCCCGGGTCAGCCCTGCTTGACGGCCGCCATCCAGGTCTCCACGTCGGCGGACGTACGCGGCAGACCGCCCGACAGATTCCGGTTGCCGTCCTCCGTGACCAGGATGTCGTCCTCGATCCGGACCCCGATGCCCCGGTACTCCTCCGGCACCGTGAGGTCGTCCGCCTGGAAGTAGAGCCCCGGCTCGACCGTGAGGCACATTCCGGGCTCCAGCGTCCCGTCCACGTACGCCTCCGTCCGCGCCGCCGCGCAGTCGTGGACGTCCAGGCCGAGCATGTGACCCGTGCCGTGCAGCGTCCAGCGGCGCTGGAGGCCCAGCTCCAGCACCCGCTCGACCGGGCCTTCGATCAGGCCCCACTCGACGAGCCTCTCGGCGAGCACCCGCTGGGAGGCGTCGTGGAAGTCCCGGTACTTCGCGCCCGGCTTCACCGCGGCGATACCGGCTTCCTGCGACTCGTACACCGCGTCGTAGATCTTGCGCTGGAGGTCGTCGAACCGGCCGTTGATCGGCAGTGTGCGTGTGACGTCCGCGGTGTAGAGGGTGTGGGTCTCCACGCCCGCGTCGAGCAGGAGCAGATCGCCGGGGCGTACGTCCCCGTCGTTGCGCACCCAGTGCAGGGTGGTGGCGTGCGGTCCGGCCGCGCAGATCGAGCCGTAGCCGATGTCGTTGCCCTCCACCCGGGCCCGCAGAAAGAACGTTCCCTCGATGTAGCGCTCGCTGGTCGCCTCGGCCTTGTCGAGGGTCCGTACGACGTCCTCGAAACCGCGGACGGTCGAGTCGACGGCCTTCTGGAGCTCGCCGATCTCGAAGTCGTCCTTCACCGCGCGCGCCTCGGACAGAAAGACGCGCAGCTCGCTGTCCCGCTCCGCGGTGACCTTGTCCTCCAGCGCGGCCTCGACGGACGCGTCGTGCCCGCGGACGACCCGCACCGGGCCCGTGGCCTCGCGCAGCGCCTCGGCCAGCTCGCGTACGTCCTTCGCGGGCAGGCCGAGCAGCTGCTCGGCCTCGGCGAGCGAGTGCCTGCGGCCGACCCACAGCTCGCCGTAGCGGCCGTCGAGCCAGAACTCGCCGTTGCCCCGGTCGGAGCGGGGGACGAGATAGATCGTCGCCCGGTGGCCGTCGCCGCCGGGCTCCGGCTCCAGCACGAGGACGCCGTCCTCGCTCTGGTCACCGGTGAGATACGCGTACTCGGTGGAGGGACGGAAGCTGTACTCCACGTCGTTCGACCGGGTCTTCAGGCCGCCCGCGGGGATCACCAGGCGGTCGCCCGGGAATCGCGCGGACAGGGCGGCACGGCGGGCAGCCGCGTACGGCGCCTGCGCGACGGGCTCCAGGTCGCGGAGCTCGGTGTCGGCCCAGCCCGACTTCATGTTCTCGGCCAGCTCGTCGGACACGCTCACATACAGGCCGTTCTTGCGCTGCTTCACGGGCTTGCCGGCCGACGCCTCGTCGGCGTCGTCGAGCACTGTGTCCTGGTCTCCCAGCGATTCCGGGGTCTCCGGTGTTGTCGGGATGAGCTCCTCGGCCACGGTCTGCCTCCTCTGTACGACATTGGACCTTTCGGGTCCCGGCACCATCGTATGTCTGTACGGGCGGCTGGCCAGGGGGCCTGTGGACAACTCGTCAGGCGGGTGGACCACAGGGGGTGTGCCGTTCGGAGCAGGCCGGAGAGGGATCCTCCGGTTCTGCCCGGGTTCACTCGAAGCGGACCGCGAGCATCACGATGTCCTCCGCGCTCCCGCGCGTTTCCGGACCGCGCGCGTCCGCCCCGCCGGGGAGCACCAGCCGCAGCACATGGTCGGCGATCGCCCCCGGATCGTCCCGCAGGCTCCTGGGCACGCTCGCGGCCGCCGCGTGCAGCCGGGCGAAGGCCCGGTCCATCGGGTCGCCGGTACGGCGCAGCAGGCCGTCCGTGTAGAGCAGCACCGTTTCCCCCGGCGCGGGTGAGAGCCCCACGCTCGGCGCCTCCCAGCAGGACAGCATTCCCAGCGGCGCCGACAGGGTCGTCTCGACGAACTCCGTACGCCGCTCCCCCACGATCAGCGGCGGCGCGTGTCCGGCACCGGCCAGCACGATCCTGCGCAGCGCCGGCTCGGCGTAGGCGAAGAGCGCGGTGGCGGTGCGCGCGGGCTCGGTCAGCCGCAGCAGCAGTTCGAGGTCGGACAGTACGGCGACGGGATCCTCGCCCTCCATCACCGCGTACGCCCGCAGGGAGGCGCGCAGCCGTCCCATCGCGGCCAGGGCGCTCGGCCCCGATCCGCTCACGGAGCCGACGGCCAGCCCCAGCGCGCCGTCGGGCAGCGGCAGCGCGTCGTACCAGTCGCCGCCGCCGTCCCCGCCCGCCCGGTGGCGTACGGCGAGCCGTACCCCGGGAACGCGGGGGAGCCGGCCCGGCAGCAGCTCGTCGGCGATCGTCGTCTCACGCGCGCGGGAGGACTCCAGCTCCAGGAGGCGCGCCAGATGCTCGGCGGCGTACCGGGCGTAGAGACCCACCAGATGGCGCTGCCTTTCGACCGGTTCGGCGGGTTCGTCGTAGAACCAGACCGCGGCGCCGATCCGGCCCGCCGTCTCGGCGGCGAGAGAGACCGCGTACGTCGCGCTGTAGCCGAGCCGGACGGCCACGTCACGGTGGCGCGGGTCGAGGCCCGGGTCGCCGAGGACGTCTCCTACGGACTCGGCAGCGGTCGCGGGCTCCGTGGTCTCGTCGAGCAGCCTTCCGTAGGAGGTCGCGGCGCGCGGCACGGTCTCCAGCTGTCCGAGGTCTCCATGGCTGAAACCGAGTCCTACGGTCGTACGGGGGAAGTGCTCGTCCGCGCGGGACGCCGGTTCGAGGACGACCAGGCCGCGCGAGGAGCCGACGAGGGCGGCGCCCGCCCGTACGACCTCGTTGAGTGCCGCGTCCACCGAACCGGTCCTGGCCAGGCGTTCGGTGAGTTCGTGGAGGGTGGTCAGATCGGAGACCCAGCCGGCGAGCCGGTCCTGGATCATCACCACCGGCGCGCCGGTGGGCTTGTCGAGGGGCGCGACAGTGTGCGCGGGAGCCGGAACTGCTGAATCGATTCCAGCCACTTTCGGCATGTGCGGAGCGCTCATGGCAACCGGCTTTCTGACTGGTGCGTTTCGCGCAATAGCATCGCAAACCACCAGGTGATTCTGCGCCACTATCAGTGCATCCACATGTACACGCACAACTGAGGCGATGTCCAGCATTGTCATGGCGGAACAACTGGTGTCTGTGCGACGGTTAACTTGGCGAGAAAATGACCCCAGCGCAGTATTCTGCGATCGACTGAGGGGACTCGACAGGGGCCTCCCCGGTGAAGCGCAGGCGACATCGAGGAGGAGCGTCATTCCGCACGTGACGGGTACGTGAACGGTGACGGACAGGGGCAGTTGGGACGGCCCCGGAACCTGACGGACGGCTCCGGCGTCTTAACCGCCGTAGCCCGCGCGCCATCCCGGAGTGGCAGGACTGTCACAGCACGACGGCAGACCATTGAGTGCGCCACCCATCGCCACGCGTTAACGAAGACAGACTGCGTTCGGCCCAGGAGCGGTGAGCCCTGCCGCAGGTTGGCGAAGTCCGACTGTGCCCCGTCCAAAGGGGCGGCGGAGCGTCGACGACATGCGTCGACTGTACGCACAGCGATACGCACAGTGAAGCCATGCACACAGATTTTCCGGTGTGGCATGGGGACCTCGGCGTTCAACGGAAAGGAACGAGCGCTCATGCGCGAGATCCTCGGAAGGCGACGCAGGCTCCTGTTCAGGCGCAAGGGGATGCCTGCCCCACTCGAAGCGGCGCTGACCTGCGCCACGGCGTGGCAGTGGCCCGTACTTCCCGGAGCCGGCCTCAAGACGTCCGGCGGCCGGGGTGATCGTGGCCGTGGCTGCGCCTGCCCGGATCCCGAGTGCGCCGTACCCGGCGCGCACCCCTTCGACCCAGGCCTGCTGGCCGCCACGACAGACGAACGCATGGTGCGCTGGTGGTGGGCCAACCGGCCCACGGCCCCGATCGTGCTCGCCACCGGGGGCACCGCGCCCTGCGCGGTGAGTCTGCCCGCGGCCGCGGCGGAGCGTGCGCTGGTGGCACTGGACGAGATGGGGATGCGCCTCGGCCCGGTCGTGGCGACCCCCACGCGCTGGTCGCTGCTGGTGGCCCCGTACACCCTGGAACGGCTCGGTGAGCTGCTCTTCGCCAAGGACTGGGTGCCCAGTTCGCTCCGCTTCCACGGCGAGGGCGGCTATCTGGTGCTCCCGCCGTCCGAGGCGGTCGGCGGTCAGGTCCGCTGGGAGCGGGCGCCACTGCCCGGCTCGGCGTCGCCGTGGCTGCCGGACGTGGAGGCGGTCGTGGACGCGCTGGTCGAGGCGAGTACGAGCGCGCCGGACGGCGGCAGCAGGCTCGCGTACTGAACACGGGGGCGCCGGGGTGCCTGCGCACCCCGGCGCTCACGTCGTGTGACGGGATCGGCCCCCAGACCCACGTTCCGGACGGGAACGGGGGTACCCGGGGCCGTACGTGCCACCGAAATGCGTCAGGTGATGAATTGCTTTCCGCGTTCGGCCTGATGGGGCCGGAGGGGCGCACCGTGCGGTCCCACCGCGTGGCCGAAGACGGCGACGAGCCGGGTTCTTGTGAAACTCCGCGTGAACATACGGCGGGAAAGCCCGAGCGGTACCGGACGGTGGCCGAGTTCGCGGAAAGTGACGAGGAGACCGGGCCGCTTGTGGCTCGGATCGGGCAGTAACTCGGCTGCTCGCCCGGCCAGTTGAGGGGTCGGGTCCGCTTCGCGGTAGCGACGGCCGGGAAGCCCCCGACGCCGCCGCAACTCTGCAGTCTCCACTCCGGAAATTACAGGAAGGGCGCCGGGGAACGAAGGCGCCCGGTCGCTGGCGACGGGGGATGCACCAGCGACCGGGCTTCTAGAACGGTAACAAGAGATCGGCGGTTAGCAAATTCGATCTGATGTATTCGGACAAGAAATTACTTGCCGGTACGGGCAGTTGTGACCACTGTCACTGAGTGCGACGGCGCCCGTCACGCTCAGCTGAGGGTCACTTGACGGTTGGTGAGACCGCCCCGCGCGCGCCGCTCGTCCCCGGTCAGCGGAGCGTCCACCGCGAGGGCGGCCGACAGCCGTTCCTGGAGCTCGGCGGCGGGCTTCTCGCAGTCCTCCGCGCGCATCGCGCTCGGCAGGTCCCAGACCGGGACCGTCAGCCCGTGCGCCCGGAAGGAGCCGACGAGCCGCGTCCCCTCACCGAGGCTCGACGTGCCTGCGGCGTGCAGCCGGGCGAGCGCGTCGAGCAGCTTCTCCTCCGGGTGCGGCATGACCCACCGCAGATGGTTCTTGTCGGGTGTCTCGCACCAGTACGCGGCGTCCGTGCCGGTGAGCTTGACCGTCGGAATCGCCGCGGCGTTGGCGCGCTCCAGCGACGCCGTCACCTCGGGGGTCGTGTTCTCGGCGTCCGGCACCCAGAACTCGAAGCCGGGGTGGACGACCGGCGCGAAGCCGGCCGCCGGGTCCAGCAGGTCCTGCAGGCGCGGCCCGTCGGCCGGAACGCGCTGCGCGGCGACAGGGTTGCCCGGCTCGGCGGTCAGTGCCCGCCGGAGCGTGTCGGCGAGGTCGCGGCTGAGGTCGCCGGACGACGTGTCGTTCTGGAGGGCCAGCAGGACGGAGCCGTCGTCGCGGCGCAGCGCGGGCCAGGCCATCGGCAGGACGGTCGCGAGCGTCACGGACGGTACACCGTCGGGCAGGCCGCCCTTGAGCGTCAGTTCGGCCGTCGCGGCGGGCACCAGCTCGCGCAGCGCGATCCAGTCGCACTCGCCGGCCAGCCCCTCGAAGGGGCGCTGGACCAGCTCGGTGACGGCGTGGGCGGCTTCCCGGCCGTGACAGGCCTTGTAGCGGCGGCCCGAGCCGCACGGGCAGGGTTCGCGGGCGCCCACGACCGGAATCGGCCCGTCCGTGAGCTGAGCTTTCGCGGACTGAGCCTTCGCGGCCTTGGTCTGGGGGCGCTTCTTGGCCATGGTGGCTTCTCCCGTTGGCGGCAGTGCGGTGTCGGCGCGAGCCTAGCCGTACCGCGTATCGCCATGGGCGCAACGCCCCTTCGGGGAGCGCCGGGTGGGGCGCGTACGGGGCTGTCCGCCGGTACGTCCGCCCGCTCGTCGGCTCAGCCGGAAGCTCAGTCGTCGGCCGAGTCGAACGCGTCGGCGAAGTCCAGTCCGGGGACGTCGACGCGCGTAGCGAAATCGTCGGGCCGGTGTCCATCCGTGACGATGACCCACACCGTCACCTCGCCGGCGGAGCCGTTCCGTACGCCCCAGTCCTGGGCGAGCGAGCTGATGATGTTGAGACCGCGCCCGCCGCGCGCGGTGACCGAGGGTGTGGCCGGAACAGGTCGCGTCGGGCCGCCGCCGTCCGTCACCTCGACGGTCAGCCGGCCCGCTCCGTCGACCTCCCAGGCCGCGCGTACGTCGCCGTCGCCGATCTCCGCCCGGCCCAGCGGCCTGCCGTGCCGGCAGGCGTTGCTCAGCAGTTCGGAGAGGATCAGTACGGCGTCGTCGACGACCGTGTCCGACATCCCCCGGCGGCGCAGCTGCTCGCGCATCCGATGTCTCGCCTGTCCCACGCCCGCAGGGCCATGGGGAACGGCCATGCTCGACGACGTGGGCACTTCGTGTGCCACCACAAACGCCACCCCCGAGACCTCCTTTGCCCCACGCCACGGTGTGAATGCCCCAATGGCCTGGACCGGAAACCGGCCAAGGGAAGACCAGTGACGCACTCAACAGGCTCGAACACGTACCGAACGCGCCGGTGTACTCCAAGTCACCCTCTGTGCACTCCAATCCCCGGCAAATCAGGCAAGGCGCCCCAGTTGGGACAGCACCTGTTTGGGGCGGTTCGTAATGATTGCCTCCACTCCGAGGCTCGCGCAGAGTTCGACGTCTTCCGGTTCGTTGACGGTCCAGACGTGGACACGGTGACCCGCTCTGTGCAGCCGTTCCACATAGCCCGGCTGATTGCGCACGATGCGGATGCCGGGCCCCGCGATCCGGGCTCCCGCGGGCAGCCGTCCGTCGCGCAGCCGGGGTGAGACGAACTGCATCAGATAGACGGTCGGCAGTTGCGGCGCCGCGTCGGCGATGCGGTGCAGCGAGCGGGCCGAGAAACTCATGATGCGTACGGGCGACTCCCCGGGGGCCGGACCGTCGAGTCCGAAGCGCTTCAGCGTCTGGAGCAGCCGCTCCTCCACCTGTCCGGCCCAGCGGGTGGGATGTTTGGTCTCGATGGCGAGCTCGATGCGCCGGTCGGTGTCGGCGATGAGTTCGAGCAGGCGCTCCAGCGTCAGTACGGAGGTGAGGGAGCGGTCCTTCCAGTCCGGGCTCTCCTCGCTGTCCATGGTCTCCATCCACGAGCCGAAGTCGAGGGTGGCCAGATCGGCGAGCTCCAGGGCGGAGACGGCGCCGCGTCCGTTGGAGGTGCGGTTCACACGGCGGTCGTGTACGCACACGAGGTGTCCGTCGGCGGTCAGCCGTACATCGCATTCCAGTGCGTCGGCGCCGTCCTCGATGGCCTTCTTGTATGCGGCCAGAGTGTGTTCAGGGGCGTCCTCGGAGGCTCCTCGGTGGGCGACGACCTGGATGCTGGGCTGCCGTGCTTGAGTCACCCCGCCATGGTGTCACCGAGACGGGGTAAGCGTCGGGCGGTGCCCCTCCAGGGCCCTCCTGCGGATGCGTCCCGTTTGTCCAGTAATAAAGGATGGCGGGGAGACACACAGGTCCTGCTTACCGTGGTCTGACGGGCGGTGGGAAAAGCTGAGGGCAGAGACGTACCAGAGACATGTACATGCCGAAGGGGTCTACCGACACCTCAACGCGGCGGAAAACAGCGGAACTCTTGCCGAAGACTGATGCGGAACCTGAGGAGTAAAAGACTGTGAGCACCGAGAACGAGGGCAATGCGGTCCCGTCCGCCCCGTCCGTACCTCCCGTGCCGGTTGCCGCTCCCGAGGGCACGCCCGCGTCCGCCCCGGGGGAGTTCACCCATGAGCGGCAGTACGCGGGGCGGTCGGGCAACCCGGATCAGCCGGGCGATCCCGGTCAGCCGGGCAGGTCCGGTGAGCCCGGTCACGGCTCCGAGCCCACCACGCAGTTGCCCGGAGCCGTACCGGCGTACCACCCCGGCTCGACGGGACCCGGCGGCTCGGCCCCCGACGCCGGATGGCCGCCGCCCCCGCCCCCGCCGAGCCAGCCTCATTACGGAGGCGGCGGCGGATGGGGCGAGCCGCCCGCGTCCGGCCCCCAGCCGTCACGCAAGCGCCCCGGCGGGCTCATCGCCGCGGTCCTCGCGTCGGCGCTGGTCGCCGGTGTGGTCGGCGGCGGGATCGGCTTCTGGGCGGCGGACAACAGCGACGACGGCGTCGGCGGCGGATCGACCACGGTCTCCGCAGCCGACCCGGCCCTCAAGCGCGACGCGGGCAGCACGGCCGCGGTGGCTGGCGAGGCGCTCCCGAGCGTGGTCACCATCACGGCGCAGGGCCAGGGCGGCGACGGCGGCACGGGCACGGGCTTCATCTACGACAAGCAGGGCCACATCCTCACGAACAACCACGTGGTGGCCTCGGCCGCCGACGGCGGAGACCTGACGGCGACGTTCTCCAACGGCAAGGAGTACGCGGCCGAGGTCGTCGGCCGTGCCGAGGGTTACGACGTCGCCGTGATGAAGCTGAAGGACCCGCCGTCCGGGCTGAAGCCGCTGGCGCTGGGCAATTCGGACAAGGTGGCCGTCGGCGACTCGACGATCGCGATCGGCGCGCCGTTCGGGCTCTCCAACACCGTCACCACGGGCATCATCAGCGCCAAGAACCGCCCCGTGGCCTCCGGCGACGGCACCAGCGACAAGAACTCGTACATGAGCGCCCTTCAGACCGACGCCTCTATCAACCCCGGCAACTCCGGCGGTCCGCTGCTGGACGCGCGGGGCGCGGTGATCGGTATGAACTCGGCGATCCAGCCCACGGGCGGCGGCGGTGGCGGTGGCGGCGGCCAGTCGGGCTCGGTCGGCCTCGGCTTCGCCATCCCGATCAACCAGGCGAGGAACGTCGCCGGGGAGCTCATCAGGACCGGCCAGCCCGTCTACCCGGTCATCGGTGCGACGGTCTCCATGTCGGAGGGCGGCGACGGCGCGACGATCTCGGGCGACGACGCGAGCGGCAGCCCGGCGGTGACGCCGGACGGGCCGGCCGCGAAGGCGGGGCTCAAGTCGGGTGACGTCATCACGAAGTTCAACAACGTGCAGATCGACAGCGGTCCGACGCTGATCAGCGAGATCTGGACGCACAAGCCGGGCGACAAGATCAAGATCACCTACACGCGCGACGGCAAGCAGTCGCAGGTCGACGTCACGTTGGGCGAGCGGAAGGGCGACACGCAGTAGGAGCGGGCGGGGGCTGCAGAAGGACGGGCGGGGCGCCGAGTTGGGGTTCGGCCCCGCCCGGCTGTCCGCGTGCGGCCGGTCTTCGCCAGGCGGCTGAGGCACCCGCGAAACGCTGATTTAACCGCGACGGCCGGGCCGTGAAATATGCCTCGGACACCTTTCTCCCAGATCTGACGTAATGACCCGTCCGGGAGAGGTATGGCATGCGAGGAATCCTGCGTCGAACCGCGTTGCTGACGGCGGTCGTCGCCCTGACCGCCGGTACGGCCACCGCCGCCGAACAGCACAAGTCCCCCGCCAAGCGCCCGAAGGTGGCGGTCATCGGCACCGGCGGAACGATCGCCGGAGTGAGCGAGAGCAGGGTGGACTTCCAGGACTACCAGTCCGGCAAGATTCCCATCTCCGAACTCGTGGGCGAGCTGAAGCCGGAGGTGAACGAGATCGCCGACGTGTCCACCGTGCAGTTCGGCAACAAGGGCTCGGGCAGCTACTCCATAGCCGACTTCCGCGAGTTGACCCTGGCGGTCGACAAGGCCCTCCGTACGAATGACGCGGCCGTCGTCACCACCGGCACGGACACGATGGAGGAGTTCGCCTACTGGCTCGATCTGACGGTCCGCAGCGACAAGCCGGTGATCCTCACCGGTGCGATGCGCCCGTGGACCGTCCTCGGTACGGACGGCCCCGCGAACCTCTACAACGCCATCCAGCTCGCCGCCAGCCGTAAGACCACCTGCTTCGGCAGCGTCATCATGCTCAACGACGAGATCCAGGCCGCGCGCGAGGTGCGCAAGACGGACGCGCTGCGCATGGACACCTTCAACAGCGGCGCGAGCGGGTCGCTGGGCGTGGTGGACCAGGAGCGCGTCCGGATCAACAGGGCGCCCGCGCGGGTCGAGAAGTGCGGTAAGCCGGGCTGGCGCACCCCCTTCGACGTCGGCGGCATCGCGGCCAAGGACCTGCCGAAGGTCGAGATCGCGTACAGCTATCAGGGCGCGGGCGGCGAGGCCGTGAAGGCGTTCGCCGACGCGGGCGCGGACGGCGTCGTCACGGCGGGTACGGGCGCGGGCGGCATCTCGTCGTCCATGTCGGCGGCGCGCGCCGACGCCACCAAGCAGGGCGTGGTGTTCGCCTCGACCACGCGTACGGGCAGCGGCGCCGTCTACGACGCGGGAGGCGAGGGCGCGGTGATCGGGGCGGCGGACCTCACCGCGCAGAAGGCCCGCATCCTGCTGCTGCTCTCGCTGGCGAAGACGGACGACGTGGACAAGATCCGCGGGTGGTTCACGACGCTGGGGACGGCGGAGTTCACGAGTCACGGGTAGTCGAGGGGGCGGGCTGGGGACGGCCGGGGCGGGCCTCAGCGCGGGTGACCTCGGCGAGGCGGTCGGTGAGGAAGGCGCGCTCGGCGTCGTTGTCGGCGAGCGCGACGGCCCGCCCGTACGCGACGGCGACGACGGCCCGGTTGAGCGCGACGACCGGGGTCTCCTTCTCGTAGATCGGAATCGCGTACCGCGGCATACCACTCGCCGCCCTCCGGTCCGCCCGTTCACCGCGTGGTTCGCCAGTTGTCCGTCTCCGGGCCCATCGCCCCGTACTCGATCTCGCCGCCCCGCGCGTACGTACTGACGACGACTCCGCTCTCGGACCTGGTGGTGTCGATCAGCTTGAGCCCGGTCGGGACCGTGCCCTTCCCGAACAGCCGCTTGCCGGAACCGATGAGCACCGGGAAGACCAGCAGGTGGTACTCGTCCACGAGGTCGTGCTCGATGAGCGTCTGAAGCAGTTCACAGCTGCCGTGCACCTGGATCTCGCCGCCGTCGCCCTCCTTGAGCGCGGCGACGGCATCGGCGACGTCGCCCGTCAGCAGCGTCGAGTTCTGCCACAACACGGAGTCCAGTGTCCTCGACGCGACGTACTTCGGCATGGAGTTCAGCTTCGACCCGATCGGATCGTCGTCGGCGGCGAGCGGCCAGGCGGCGGCGAAGATCTCGTACGTCCTGCGCCCGAGGAGCAGCGCGTCCGCGCGGCCGACCACCTCGGTCATCCGGTCGAGGAGATCCATCCTGAAGAGCGGCGCGGACCATCCCCCGTGCTCGAACCCGCCGTCGCGGTCCTCGTCACCGCCGCCGGGGGCCTGCATGACCCCGTCGAGGGAGAGGAATGTGGTCACCATCAGCTTTCGCATGCGCGTTTCCTTCGCTCGTTGGCTCACAAGCTCTTCAGCAGCTCGCGGGCTCTTCGGTTCGTACGCTTGAGCCGCCCCCGTGCCGGCGGCCTCACCGACAACGGCGAACGGGACTGCCCGCCATCGACAGGGCGGGAGAAACACATATTCAGGCGGGGACATGAGGCGCGCGGCGCGACACCCCGGTCCGGAGATGGTCCGGCGTCGACGAGGGCTTCGTCTTCCGTACGAAGGCTGAGCGCAGTGCGTGGTACGGCGCGCCGGGATCGAAGAACGTGCGCCGCATCCGGGCCAGTTCCGCCTGTCGGTACGAGCTCAGCGGCGCGACGGCCTCGTCCCTCTCGCGCGCCGCCTTCTTCTTACTGATGCGCTGTTGTGTCCCCGGCGCCGACGCGAGACGGGAGGCGTGGCGCGCGACCGCGGAGCCGAAGTCCTCGGGCGTGCTGTCGATGACGACATCGACCAGCCCGATCTCGCGCGCGCGGGCCGCCGTCACCGGGAGGGCGGCCCGCGTCAGGCGCTCGGCCTCCTCGTCGCCCACCCGGCGGGGCAGCGTGTAGGTCCAGTACTCCGACCCGTACAGCCCCATCAGCCTGTAGTGCGGATTGAGTACGGCCCCGGCCCGGCACCAGACCTGGTCGGCGGCCAGGGCCAGCATGGCGCCGCCGGCCGCCGCGTTGCCGCCCAGCGCGCTCACGAGCAGCCGGTCCGTCGTGGTCAGCAGGGCCGCCACGAGGTCGTTCATGGCGTTGATGTTCGCCCACGACTCCCGCGCGGGGTCGGCGGACGCCTCGATGACGTTCAGATGGATGCCGTTGGAGAAGAAGTCCCGGCCCCCGCCGAGCACCAGCAGCGTGGTCGGCCGGGAGCAGGCGAACTCGTACGCCCGGAGCAGGCGCCGGCACTGCGACGTACTCATCGCGCCGCCCGGGAAGGCGAACGACAGGAAGCCGGCCGGTCCCTCCTCGCGGTAGCGGATGTCACTCCATGTGCGCCGCCCGGCGGGCAGCTCCCAGGGGACGCCGGCCTCGGGCAGCACCGGCATCCGGTCGCCGATGGCGAGTACCGCGGGCAGCTTGAAGGTGGCCGCCTCGCCCGCCTTACGGCGGGGACGCAGCTCGGGGATCCACACCGCGCCGTCCACGGTCGCCCGGCAGATCGCACCGGACCTGGTGGCCAGCAGCTCTCCGGGCTCGCCGCGCAGGGTGTCCTCCGGGTGGCCGCCGTGCAGGTACCACTCCTCTTCGAGGAGTACGTCCAGTACGCCGGGCTGCGAGTCCGCCCCGCGCAGTTTGCGTACGACGGTCCCGGTCGGGTCCGAGGCCCAGTCGATACGCCTGAGACTCTGGTCGAAGTACGGCCGAGCGCACACCGCCGCTCCAGGGGCGTCCTGCGGTCGCGGAACGTAGGTCCCGGAGGCGAAGCGCTCCACCGCGAGCAGCACGGCTTCGATGGCGGCGTCGGACACCTCGTTGCGGTAGAGGTCGCTCTTCCCGACCGCCGGTACGGGACACCGGACGGAGGCCCACACGTCCCCGCCGTCCATCTCCGCCGAGGCTTGGAGGACGGTCACGCCCCAGTCGGCGGCGCCCGTGTGGACGGCCCAGTCCAAGGAGGACGGGCCGCGGTCGCCGGCCGGTCCCGGGTGGACGATCAGACAGACGTGCGCGGACCAGATGTCGGCCGGGATCGCGGTCCTGAGCATGGGGGCGACGACGAGATCGGGGGCGGTGCGACGTACGGCTTCGCGCAAGTGCTCGTCGCCCAGGGCCAGTTCGGCGCGGACGCGGTGCCCGCGGTCCCCGAGCTCGGCGAAGACGCGCTGGGTCAGGCTGTTGAACGCGCTCGCGACCAGCAGGATGTCCACGACAAGCTCCCTCACGCCGACCGGTCGGGGCGGCCCGTACGCCGCCCGTCGCCGATCATGACCCACGCACGGGCTCCGGTCCGCCGCCGACCCGCCAAGCGGCGGAGTGCCGTGCCCCGCGCGCACGAGCGGAATTCCCAATCCCCGTACCGGGAAATTGCCACGTACTAGTGAAAGCGCTCGCGGCACCCATTCGTCACGGCCTTACGAGGTATTGATCTCCCCGGTCTCCCCGGGCGAGGACCGAGTCGAGTACCCCACTGCAAGAGGGCCAGAAAAGATGGGCACCAAGGACCGACCGGCCGAGTCCCGGCAAGGGAATCCACGGCATCAAAGGCGTCTAAGGAATCTAAGGAATCAAAGGCGTGCCGGGCGTACTGGACCTGCCGGGGAGAAGGTCGCTGACTGGGCGGACGGCCGATTGGGCCTCCACAAGGTGGTCAGGGCCACGATGCGAAAGGCTTTCCCGGACCACTGGTCCTTCATGCTCGGGGAAATCTGTCTCTACAGCTTCGTCGTCATCGTCCTCACGGGTGTGTATCTGACGTTCTATTTCCACCCGTCGTCGGCACAGGTCACGTACGACGGCAGCTACGCGCCTCTGCGCGGTCAGCTGGTCTCGGAGGCATTCGACTCGGCGCTGCACATCTCCTTCGACGTCCGCGGCGGCCTTCTCATCCGACAGGCCCACCACTGGGCGGCGTTGGTGTTCGTCGCCGCCGTGCTGGTGCACATGATGCGTGTGTTCTTCACCGGCGCGTTCCGCAAACCCCGCGAGGTCAACTGGCTCCTCGGATTCGCGCTGCTGGTCCTCGCCATGTTCGCGGGGCTGACCGGATACGACCTGCCGGACGACCAACTGTCCGGAACCGGCCTCGCGATCGTGAACGGAACGCTCCTGTCCACCCCGATCATCGGCTCCTACCTGTCGATGTTCCTCTTCGGCGGGGATTTCCCGGGAAACGACCTGGTGGCGCGTTTCAACACCATCCATATCCTGGTGATCCCCGGCCTTGTGGCGGCACTTGTGGTCGCCCACCTGGCCCTGCTGCTCTACCACAAGCACACGCAGTACGCCGGCCCCGGCCGCACGAACAGCAATGAGGTCGGTCTGCCGGTCCAGGTGTACGCGGTGAAATCGGCCGGCTATTTCTTCATGGTCTCCGCCGTGATCTTCATTGCGGGAGCCATCGCGCAGATCAACCCCATCTGGCTGTACGGCCCTTACCGGCCCGACCAGGTATCGGCTGGCTCACAACCCGACTGGTACATGGGTGTGGCCGACGGACTTCTCCGCGTCATGCCCGGCTGGGAGATCAATTACCTGGGCCACACCCTGGCGCTCGACAACTTCCTCCCCTTGCTGGCCGGCGTCGGCCTTTTCCTTGCCATGGGCGTATATCCCTTCATCGAAGCCTGGGCCACCGGCGACGACCGCGAACAGAACCTCCTCGACCGCCCCCGCGACCGCCCGGTCCGCACCGGGCTCGGTGTCGCGTGGCTGAGCGTCTACCTGGTGGCCCTGCTCGGCGCGGCGAACGACCTGATCGCCACCCATTTCCATCTCTCCGTCAACACGGTGACATGGGCGGTCCGTTTCGGCCTGTTCGCGGTCCCGCCGGTCACCTACGTGATCGCGAAGCGCTGCGCCCTCGGCCTCCAGCGCCGCGACCGCGAGAAGGTCCTGCACGGCCGCGAGACGGGTGTCATCAAGCGCCTGTCGTACGGCGAGTTCGTCGAGATCCATGAACGCCTCACCCCGGCCCAACTCCACTCGCTCACGGCCCACGAACAGTACGAGCCCCTTCCCCCGCCCCCGGAACGGGCCTGGACGGGGCGCCTCCGCACCCGGCTCAGCCGCGCCTACTACGGCTCCGCCGCACAGATCACCAAACCCACGGCCCGCGAATACGAGGAACTCACCGGCGGCCACGGACCACGTTGAGGAACTCACCTGCGGCCACTGACCGCCTTGTCGACGGAGACGTTGTCGAAGGCCGCGGCGGTGTTGAAGACCCGTACCCCGTTGGCCCCGCTGCCGTACGTGGCATCGGTCACCGAGATCTTCGGCGTGGCCATGTCGTCGACGTACACCTTGATCGCGGAGCCGACTGCCGAGATCCGGATGTGGTGGGACGGCCCGGCGGAGCGGGACAGCTGGGCTGAACCCAACTGTGTCCAGGAGTCGTTCGCCCTGCCGAGCACCACCTTTCCGTTCCGGCTGATGCCCGCGTAATAGCCGGTGTAACTGTCCACGCCGACCGACGGTCGCGTCGCGCGGAACACCAGACCCGCGTCACCGCGCCCCGAGGTGACCTTGACGTCGGCGTCGTAGGTGAAGTCGGCGAAGTTCGTGTCGAGCAGTGCCTTGCCACCCGGCGAGCTCTCGGCCCGATAGCGTCCGCCGTCGGCCGACCAGGACCCGCCGTAGGTCTTCCAGCCCAGGGCGTTGCCGTCGGCGAAGTTGTCCCCGACCCGCATCGTGACCGGTTCGATCGTGCCGTCGGCGTTGAAGTACATGCGGTCGTAGGCGAGTTGGCGGTTGTTTCCGGCGGTCTCGCTGAGCGGCCTGCGGTGATAGACGATGTACCAGATGTCCGTGCCGGGCACATTGACCACGGAGTTGTGGCCGGATCCCTTGGCCACGGCGGGGTCTTGGGCGAGTACCTTCTCAATCTTGGCGAAGGGCCCGGTCGGTGAGTCGGACATGGCGTACGAGACCGAGTAGTCCGGACCGGTCCAGCCTCCCTCGGACCACATCAGGTAGTACTTGCCGTCGCGCTTGAACATCTGCGAGCCCTCGACATAGTCGGCGGGCGTGATCTCCTTGTACGTGCTGCCGTCGGCGAAGGTGCCGAGGCTGGTCATGTCGTCGTTGAGTTTGACGACGTTCGCGTGGCCCCAGCCTCCGTAGTACATATAGGCCTGACCGTCGTCGTCGATGAAGACGTCCTGGTCGATGGGCTGGGCGCCGTTGTGGAACTGCCCGATCAGCGGCCGGCCGATGGCGTCGGAGTACGGCCCTTCCGGCTTGTCCGCGACGGCGACGCCGATACCGCCGAGGCTGTCGTTGTTCTGGATGTCGTTGGCCGCGAAGAACAGGTAGTACTTCCCGTCGCGCTCGACCGGCGCCGGCGCCCACACGGCGTACTCGGCCCAGGAGATGTCCTCCGTCGTCAGCACATCGCTGTGCTTGGTCCAGTTGACCATGTCGGTCGACGAGAAGGCGTCGAGGTACGTCTGCTCCCCGTACGCCCTCGACGTGGTCGGATACACCCAGTACGTGTCGTCGTACACGGCGATGTCCGGATCGGCGTACCACCCGTCGACGAACGGATTACCGGCGCCGATCTCCGGCTGTCCGGGCACCGCGACGGCGGCACTGGGCGAGAACGTGGCGACCAGACAGCCCGCGAGCAGCGCGGCCATGGTCTTCGCGTGGAATCTGAGCATTCGAGCGTTCATCGTCGGCAGCTCCGCATATGGGGGTCGGCAGCACGAACACCGGTCTCGGAAGAACATTCCCGCACACTAAGTAACAGGAACGTACACGTTCCATCAATGCTGCCCGTCCGGCTGAGGGGGCGTCAATAGCCGGTGAAATACGCATCGTTCGGGGCCCGCGCCGGCCGTGCGCGGGTCAGCGAGATTCGAGCGCGTCGAGTGCCACGGCCTGGGTGATGGCCAGGCGGCGGTCGATGTCGGGGGCGAGGATGTCCAGTACGTACCGGTCCCGCAGCCCGAACTTCTTGTCCACCGCCATCAGTCGCTTGCCGCTCTCGGTGAAGTCGAAGTGGTACGGCCACAGGAACGGCACGAAGTCGGTGAACGGCAGCAGCCCCCAGATCCGGCGCACCACGCCCACCACCCGGTTGCGCTCCTGGCCAATGAGGTCCATCGTGCCCGGCTGCCGCACGTTCCACGTCGTGCGCGCCACCGAGGCGAGAGGGTCCTGACGGAACGACCCGATGATCTGGCCCGTCCCGCTCCGCACCTCGTACTCGGCCCCGATGTCCAGGACTTGACTGGCCTCGAACGTGGACAGGACGCTTTTCCTGGACTCGTCCGTGTAGATGGTCATCTGTTCCTTGAGCGATATCCGCTTCTGCTCGGCGAACGCCACGACCTCGCCGTCGGAACCGTCAGGCCGGGCCACGGTCACCACGTAGCGGTTGGTCGTGAGGCTCATCCGCTGCCGGATGTTGAACCGCTCGTACGCCTGTATGTCCTCTGCCCGCATGCGTGTGTTGTCCATGTGACGCCACGTCTCCCGCTTCTTTTCTCTCCGGTACTGCCCGGCGCGCACCGCCCCGGTGTGTGCCGCCCGCCGGGCGTTCCCGCTCGGCCGTCCCATCGTCACCGCGGCGGCGGGCCGGGCGCAGTCGCCGGAAGTCGCGGCCCGCGGCGACGAAAGGTGGCGGGGGCGAGGGTGCGGGCGATCCGGTGATGTCCAGGCTGGTCACGCGTTGTTGACTTTCGTCGTACGGCGGCACGACGGAGGAGCGATGCCGGCGGCTCCGGGGCGCTGCCTATCGTTCATCCGTGGAATCGAGAGTGGAACAAGCAGACGCCGCCCGCCTCGCACGGACCCTCCGGCGCAGGCTCACGGCAGGGGTTCCCTGGAGCACGGGACGGATCGTCGGGGAGAGCGTGCTCGCCATCGCCCTCGCCGGGTTCGCGGGGCTGGTCGACGGCGTGGCGGCCGGGTTCGGGGGACGGACGCTCGCGGTCGCGGCGGGCGTCGCCCTGCTGTCGGTGGCCCGGCGCTCGCTGCCCGCGACGGTGCTGGTCCTCTCGGCAGCCCTGGCCGGGGAGTTGATAGCGGTGACCCCTCTGCTGGTCTACGCGAGCTGGTCGGCGGGCAGCCGCATCACGAAACCCTGGCGCGTGGCCGCCGCGTACGGTGCCGCGCTCGCACTCAATACCGCGCCCGCTCTTCAGGACGACATCAGCACGGCGTCCGGTCTGCCACTGCCCGTCGAGAGCGGGCTGGGCGCGGGGGCCTTCCTCATCTTGTCGATCGTGCCGGGGCTCGCCGCCCGCTACCGGGCACAACGCCGGGCGCTGCTGGAGGCGTTGCGGCGGAGCAACGACCATCTCGTGCGTGAGCAGACGGTGGTGGCCCGTGAGGCGCGCCTGCTGGAGCGCAACCGCATCGCTCACGACATGCACGACAGTCTTGGCCACCAACTCGCGCTCATCTCGGTGCACGCGGGCGCCCTCCAGGTCGATCCGGAACTGACCGATCGCCAGAGGGAAGGGGTACGGATCCTGCGGGAGGCCTCCGTCACCGCCATGGGGGAACTGCGTGAGGCCGTCGGCATCCTCCATGGGGCGGCCACCGACGGCAACGGCGGGGAGGGCGACGGGGATGGCGGTAGGGATGGCGGCGGGCAGCCGGTTCCCCGGACGGTCGCCTCCATCGACGGTCTGGTCGCCTCGTCCCGGGCCGCGGGCGCGACGGTGGAGCTGCACCGGTCGGGCGTCCACCGGCCGCTGGCGCCCGCCGCCGACCACGAGGCGTACCGCATAGCCCAGGAGGGCCTGACGAACGCTCACAAACACGCGCCGGGCGCCCCGATCAGGCTCTCCTTGCGCTACGAGCCGGACAGCCTGGTGGTGGAGGTCGCCAACGGGCCGGTGCCGGGCGGCGGTTCGGAGGCACCGGCCGCCATCGGTGGCCAACAGGGGCTGAAGGGGCTGCGGAAGCGGGTGGCGCTCGTCGGCGGCATGGTGCACACCGGCCCTACCTCGGACGGTGGTTTCCGTATCGCGGGAATGCTGCCGTACGGCGGTAGCGGCGCCGGGAGTGGTGGTGAGGCGGGGGACGGCGTGTACGGCGGGGACGGCGCGACCTCCGGCGGACGGGCGAACGACTTTGTGGGGCAGATACCGCCGGGTGCGGTGGACCACGGTGGAACGGTCACCAATCGTTCCCAACCGCAGACGGAGTTCACCACCACCATGAGCACCAGGAAAAACGTGGCCATCGGCTGCGCCGGCACCGCCGTCGTCCTCATCGCCGGAATCATCGCCTTGGGGGTGTGGGGAGTGGGCGCGCTCAAGGGCGAGTTCGAGAAGGCGGAGATATCGCCGAGTGTGTACGAGTCGGTGAAGGTCGGCGACCCCGAGGCGGACGTGCAGGGCAAGCTGCCCGACGAGGACTCGGCGCTGACATCGGACCTGAAGGACCAGGGCCCGGCCCTGCCCGAGGGCGCGAGCTGCCGCCACTTCGTCTCCGCTGCCGACGACCTCGACACCACGACGGTCTTCCGGTTCTGCTTCCGCGACGGGAAGCTGGTCGCGAAGGAGACCTACAAGGCCGTGTGAATGACTGCTTTCGCCCCTCTGCGCGATGCGTCGGACCGGTCCAGGGCATGATGGCGAGGCCACGCCATCCGCTTCATGACCAACACGCGCAGGAGGCTGTGTGATCCGGGTCCTCGTCGCCGACGACGAGCCGCTCATCCGGGCCGGCATCAGGATGATCCTCACCTCGGCCGACGACATCGACGTGGTCGCCGAGGCGGGGGACGGCCGCGAGGCGGTGGACAAGGCCCGGGGCAACGCCGTCGACGTGGCCCTGCTGGACATCCAGATGCCGGTGATGGACGGGCTGACGGCCCTGGCCGAACTGGGCCGCGCCGCCCCGAAGGTGCGGGTGCTGATCCTCACGACGTTCGGCGAGCGCGACAACGTGCTGCGGACGCTCGGCCACGGCGGCGCGGGCTTCCTGCTCAAGGACTCCGCGCCCGGCGAACTGATTCAGGCGGTGAGGGCCGCGGCGGCCGGCAACGCGTACCTCTCACCCGCGGCCACCCGGCACGTCGCGGACGCCCTCGCCTCCTCCGAGGCGACGACCCGCTCGGAAGCCGCCAGACGCCGCCTCGACGGGCTGACCGGCCGGGAACGCGAAGTGCTCGTCCTGCTCGGGGAGGGCCTGTCCAACGCGGACGCGGGCAGACGGCTGCACATGAGCGAGGCCACGGTGAAGACGTACGTCAGCCGCATCCTGACCAAACTCGCCTGCACCAACCGCGTCCAGGCAGCCCTCCTCGCCCGCGACGCGGGCCTCCACACGTGAGGCCCGCCCCCGGTCCCCCGGACGAGGAACAGACCACCGCCACGATGAACCACCCACAGCCGGTACGCTGTACCCGCTCCGCCGCTGGTGGGCGGGGCGTGGGTGGGTTGCCCGAGCGGCCTAAGGGAACGGTCTTGAAAACCGTCGTGGCAGCGATGTCACCGTGGGTTCAAATCCCACACCCACCGCAGGTAAACGGCCCCTGACCAGTACGTATGGTCAGGGGCCGTTGCCATGCCCGCTCCCTGCCGGTCACCGCTGTTCCCCCTGGTTTCCCGCTCTATCGGGCACGCAAGGGGCACGCGGGGGGCACGGCCATGCAGTGCTTTGGAGGTGCCGAGGACTGCCCGCTACTGGCTGATCGGGATCTCGTAGACGATCTCGCAGTGCGCCGCGGGCACCACGATGTCGGCCGTTTCCACGGGTCGGCCTTGGTCGCTGTAGTACGTCCGCCGGATATGCGTCACGAGTGCGGCCTTCTGGATGCCGAGTAGCGACGCCTCCTCGGCGGTCGCCTGCCGCGGCTCCGGCTGCTCCACCGCATGGCTGACGGTCACTCCGATCACGGCCATGCGGTTCACGACACCAGCCCCGGCGTGCGGCCCTCCCTCGGGGAGGACGACGAGTGTGCCGCCGGTGAGGTCGTACGGCTCCCAACTCGTCGACAACTGCACCGGCCTGCCGTCCGCCAGAAACTCGTACGTCGTCCGCACGCACAGCTCGCCCTCGACAGTCCCGAGCCGCGCCGCGATCTCCGCCGGGGCCGGCACCTTCGCGTCGGTCCGGCTCTCCCAATCGCCCTGCCTGCCAAGTGCCTTCATGTCCCCGCGGAACGGAGACCCACCCGGCTGCTCACGCGCCGATGACCGGACTACCCGCACCCGCTGCCGGGACTCGGCGACGTACGTGCCCGATCCAGCCCGGCCCTCCAGTACTCCCTGGGAGATCAGCAACTCCTGTGCCCGGCGCACCACGTTCTCGCCCACGCCGCACTCCTGGCCGATCTGTGCGCGGGAGGGGAGGCGGTCCCCCGGTCCCCAGACGTGCTCCGCGATGCGCTGCCGGAGTTCTTCGGCGATGCGGAGATAGGGCGGCTGCTCAGGCATATGGAAAATCTAGTCCACTAGGTCTAATCTAGTTAACTAGCTTCACTGAAAGTGATCGATGGTGACGGAGGCTGCCCTGTGCCCGGTTCGGGAGTTAGCGCGGCGGCCATCGCTGCCCGGCTGTCCGCCGTCGGCCTCCTCGCACGCGTAGAAGAGCACGCCCGGTTCACGTCGGTCGAGGCGGAGGTGCCGAAAACGCTCTCCGTCGAGACATGGCGGGAGGTTCTGGAAGTGGTGGCTGAGGCCGATCGATTCGGGCTCCTGGCCACCAGCTTGAACGGCCGCACCTTATGGGCGGTCGTACGCAAAACGGTCCCCACGACGGGCGATGTCGGGGGACCGGGCTATCAGCGATAGGAGCTGAACAGCGTGCTTAACCGTATCCGCCGTGCCGCCTCGCTCTACAGAGAGCGATACTTCCCCAGGGGTCGGCATCGCCGCCCCTTAACGCCCTCTCGGCCGTTGGTCGCACCCACCTCCGCCGCACCGGCTGACGCGTCGACCGTCGACCTGGGCCGGGCTTCCGACGGCGCTGTCCACCGTCGCCCGCTGAGGGGTGAGGACGTTGCGCTCGTCCGTCCGTACCTGCTGGCGTGGGAAGAGCGTGCACGGACGCGAGCGGTGATCGTCGCGCCTCGTCTGCCGGCCGATGCCTGGTCGGCCCTCGCGGGGGTTCGCTGATGCCCCCTCGTCGACAGCCGAGCGGTGCGGACACCACTTCCGTCCCCTACCGCTCGATCGCGTGCCGGATCGGCACCCACCCCTCCTGCGTTGAGTCCTCCCCGTTCTTGGCGCCCGTCGACGTCCCGGTGATCTATGAGGCGTGTGACTGCCCGTGTCACTCGACGCCCGACCGGTCCGCGCCCGTGGATGTGACGCTGTGAGGCCTCAAGTCCCCGGCGGTGCACTGGTTTCCCACATCGAGGTCACCGCAGCCACCGTGCAGCGCGGCGACATCATCCAACTCGGCGGCCACGCATGCCGGGTGAGAGACCTCTCTCAACTCCCCCAGGGGGCCAAACAACTGGTCTTCGAGTCGGGCGAGCTGCTGGCCATACACACGCGTACCCGGCTCGTCGCCGTGCGACTGCTGAGAAGGCGGTGACCGGCTCCGTGCCCTCTCGTCACCATGACATCGCCGACGATCTCCGCCACCAGATCTCGACGGGCAGCATCAAGCCCGGCGAGCGCCTGCCGTCCGAAGCCGGCCTGGCCGCCAGGTACAAGGTCAGCACAGTGACCCTACGACGCGCCCTCGCTGTGCTCCAGTGCGAAGGGCTCGTCGAGAAGATCCACGGCAAGGGCAACTACGTCCGTCGCCCTCGCCGCAAGATCATGTACGTCGGCGGCTGGGGCACGCTGGACCCCTGGACCGCTGCTGAGCCAACGATGCGCGTCACGGTTCGCAGCACCACGGTTCCGGCCTCCGTGCACCTGACGACGCTACTGAAGGTGCCAATGGGCAGCCCTCTCGCGGAGTACTCCTGCCTCAGCCTCGAACAAGGATCGCCGCACGGCCTGGCCCGCATCTACATCCCGCGCGACCTGGCCCCGGCCGGAGTCCTCGACGACGACTCCGTGTGCCGGGAGGCAGCCACGAGATTCGCCGTCCTCGGCCCGTCGCCGGCCACCGTCCGAGAGACGGTCTGCGCCCGCTCTCCCACCCCGGACGAAGCGTCGGCCCTCCGGATCGGATCCACCACGGCCGTCCTCGCGATCACCCGCATCGCCACCGACTCCACGGGCCGCGTCATCGAAGCCGCGCTCCTGGCCTTCCCCGGAGACCGCGTCGATGCCGTCTTCACCGCTCACCACGTGCTCGACGAGAGGCAGACCCAAGGATGACAGCACCGAACGAACTGCGGCTCCTCCCGTGGTCGGGCCCGGGGGACAAGCCCTGCTACCTGAGCACCGACGACCCGGACGGTTACATGTCCCGCCTGGCGGACAATATCGAAACAGTCCAACTCGACACGGCGAACGAACTGTTGGAGGAGGCTTCAGAAGCTCTCGACAACCGGGACACGTCCCTTGACGAGATGCGGTGCCTGGTCAAGGAGCTGACCGGAGCTCTGCGGGACATCGTCCGTGTCGCAACGAGCCGCGGTCGCCTCCTGGCAACGAGCGATCCGCGTGAGTCCGCCCATTGATCTACGGTCCTGCCGAGCAGCACAGCAAGAGAGGCCCATGGCTCTGACCAGCTCAGGCGCCATGGGCTTCGGGCTGTGTTGGCCGACATCCGTCGACCTTGGACGGTCTGAGGACTGCATCATCCCGAACCAACTTGGGATGACCGCGATGCTTGGCTGCTGTATCTGCCACCTGCGTTGATGGTCCGCTGGCGTCCATGGTTGTTCGTGGTCGTGCCAACGGGTGCGCATCTGGTGCGGACCCGTCTGCGGCTACGGGCTACCGGCCCGCCGGGTTGCGTGTCACCGTGCCGTGATCGACTTAGCCGCCCCAAGATCAACGCGCATGACGGTGCGGAGCTCGGACACGGCAGCATCGAACCTCTCCTCCAACTCCGCATAGGCCGCGTCATCGACCGAGGCACCTGCCACGAGCAGGTCTCGGGTGTCCCTCAGAACCACGAACGCTGATCGTGAGGCTTCCACGATCTCCGGTGGTGCGACGATGGCCAACTGGTGGCGGATCTCGTACGCCCCAGGCGTCAGGAACATGTCACGGACTCTCCGCGGCCGCTCGGCGGCTGGCATGTCCTCCTGGGCGCACTCATTGAGCCCTGTGCGGATCCGTGAGAGAGCGGCTGTGTAGTCGGCATACAACTGCCGTCGCACATCGAGGTCCTGGCCGGCACGGTCCCTGCGCCACCTGGCCCGATCAGCGAGCAAGGTTGAGCCAACCCCGATCGCTGCACCAAGTGCCGTACTGACCAGCGGTATCCACTCCATGACAAGAGAGGCTAGAACCTACTCCTGTCGCCCACCCGGCGGTTGCGACTAACGGCTGAAGCCCGTGCAGCTACGGAGCTTGCGAAGACGGAGCGCTGCCTTGTAAGCCTGGCACCGACCACAGGACGGTCTTGGCTGGTCAGCCGCCATACACCAGCGCCATGTCAGGCGGCGCGTGCTTGCGCGGCCTCACACCCCAATTGACCGCGGCTGACTGCTCAATCAGGCATGGATCTGGCACGCGCAACGAGGCAGCGCCACCAATCCTCACGGTCGACCGTCGAACGCTGTCTCTCGGGGCCTAAGCCAGGTGGCCGGCCCTCGCCCGACGCCTACGGGTCAGGCAGGCCCGAAGGGAGAGGCGTAGTCGACTATTTGCGCGCAGGTGCACTGTTTTCCACAGGCACCGACGCGAACTGCCGGAGATCAATATGCTGCCGTCGACGCTCATGCCCCCTTGACCGACACTCGGTGCGGGCCGATCAGGGGGACATCAAGGGAGCTGTAGAGGGGCAGTGACAGCCATGATCCAAGGGCGGCAAAGGGTGCCGACTCTGATGCTATGGACTGCAACCCCCCTGCATGGGGCGGCACCTGCGCCCTCCTCCAGGCTGGCCCGACTGCCAGGCGCATGGAACTGCGCAAGTGACGTGACCCGTCGTAGAAATCGATACGAGTGGTTACATTGCGCGACCTCTGATCGTTACAGTGCTCTCGTGATCAGAGAGCAATGGGACGGCGGCGAGTGGGAAGAGCACTGCCGGCGCCTACTCGCCATGAGGTACGACTCCAAGATCCAGTTCATCCCAGCGCGTGACGGCGGGGATGGGGGACTAGAAGCCTTCCGGCTCGATGGTGTCGCGTATCAGTGCTATGCCCCTGAAGAGGCATTTTCTGTCGATTCGCAGACCAAGAGTCAAAAGAAGAAGATCTATACGGATCTCAAGAAAATTTGCGACGACGTACCAGGCACATGCCGACTGCTGGGCGAAATCCGCTTGCATACATGGATCTTGATGACTCCTCAGTTCGACAGCCGCACTCTAGTTGAGTATGCCCGGAAGAAGAGTCATGAAATACTAAACCTAACCCCTGCTCCCGCATGGCGCGCTGACACCTTCGAGATCCTAATCATTACCGATGAGGAATTTGCGGCGGAGCGAACAAGATTGTTTGGCGAGGTGGACGCCAGGCTAAATATTGATATTCCGAGGGTCGATGATTCTTATTTCGCGTCCGCTGCGGGCACTGAAATAGGGGAGCGGATCGACGCTAAGCTGTCTATTGACCAAGTAATGGCATCGGATCCGGAGTTCCTCGCCGAATGCAGAAATGAAATGATTGCTGTCTTCTTTCGAGGGCAGGGTCAGATGGAGTTGCTGCAAAGGGACTATCCGACCCTGTATCAGGCAGTCGATCGCAGACTTAAGAATGTTTTGTCGACGTTGACGATGACTGTCGCGGGTATACGGGAACCTGGTTTTGAGGTGATGGCGACATTGGTGCGCAAGCTAACTGACGGGCTTCAAACAGACGCACCTGGTCTCTCAAGTGTCTTGTGTGAGCAGATAGCCTGGTACACCGTGGCGGACTGGCTAATCCGATGCCCGCTGAAATTCAGGAGGGTTGCATGACCTCTTGGCGCCCAAGCCAGTTTTCATTCGCCCCGAATGATGGAACAGGGGGCGGTGAAGTCGTCGATATCAGAGGTCTTCCCACTCATGTTCCGCTCTCCCCCATCGAAGCTTTCCCCGTAGCTCTCCCGGTACCTACGCGGAGAAGAGCAGCGTGGCGAGTTACGATGGCTACTCTAATTCTTGGTTCTTGTCGAGGTAAAGCGGCCTCTATAGAGCAGCTCCATTTCCTGATGTGGGCTATTTCGGGTGAGGAAAACATGCGGTTGTTCCTCTCCGCTTGGAACTCGAACGACTCTCGTAAACTGCCATTGCGGCGCCTGAGCCCAGATCTCGCCGATACGCTTGCCATTGCTCGCGCGGAGGGACTGATAATGGAAAAGGGCAAAGCTAGGTTCGTCCTGCTCTCTAAGGGGGAAGAATATCTGCGCCTTATCGGAGCAGATGATGGCGTGCTTGTAGAAGAGAAGAGGTTTCTTGCTGGGCTCAGGCCCATATCCGCTACACGAATGTGGGAGAGGTTGGGAAGAGTCCAGCCGCCAACGGGGGCTGCTGCGAGGGGGAACACGTGACAATCAAGCTGGTTGAACTTGAGGTTTGTTCGCGAACTACTGCGGGTAATTTGCGGTACTCGGCAACGTTCGGCGATGGATTAAATGTCCTGGCTGCCCCCAATAGCTTCGGTAAGTCTACCTTCCTTCAAGCTGTTATTTACGCTTTGGGATTGGAAGGCATGTTTTCAGCTGGGCGCAAACCGCCATTCGGCCCAGCAATGTTGTCTGTAGCGGATTTTCCAGATGGGACGCGCGGCCGAGTGCGCGAATCATGGGTCACGTTGACCGTGGCGAATGGTCACGGACACGTCCTGCGCTCAAAGAGGTTTGTCGTATCTGACGAGATCGACATTTTTCTGGTTCAAACATGGCAGGCTCGAAGTTATGGAGCTCTACATGAGGCCAGGCGAGTCGATATGTTTGTTCGTCAGCCTGGCTCTGCTGCCCGTGAGCTTGGATTCCATCACGAGCTCGCCCGTTTTATAGGGTGGGATCTGCCAATGGTCCCTGGGTTCAACTCTGCCGAGGTCTCACTGTACGTTGAGTGCCTCTTTCCGTTGTTCTACGTTGAGCAGAAATCTGGTTGGTCGGGCGTTACACCGAGAATGCCTACATACCTTCGGATTCGAGACATGCTCCGCAGGTCGGTCGAGTTCATTTTGGGGCTATCGACTTTGGACCGGCTTCGGGCTGTCGCTGCCCTGCGGGCGGAGGAAGACAGCCTCAGGACCTCATGGCAGCTTTGCGTTCAACGGGCTTCCGAGGCGGCGGGCACAATGCAAGCACGGCTTTCATTCTTGAGTGAAAATCCTGTAACGCCCACTCGTCACCAGGACGCTGTGGCTGAGGTTTTTGCGAATGGACAATGGGTTCCACTGCAATCAGTCATTGCACCGTGGCGTGAACGGCTTCGACACTTGGAATCATCCACTCTAATTCCAGCCGGTCAGCGAACAGATACAGCGCGTGCTGAATTGACGACTGCGGAGGGCGAACTCAGGAAGCTCGGAGCGAGTCTGCGATTGATTACAGAACAGCTTAATCTGGTTCGCAATGACGTGGATCTGCTGGCTTCCCGACTGGCTTCATTGAATGCAGAACGGGAAAAGCTGCTAGATCTTCGAAAGCTACAGAGGATGGGAAGCGGTCTCGAGATCGCGGCAATTTCCGATGATTCTTGCCCAACGTGTGGGCAGTCTCTGGATGGGCGCGAAGTAGGCACGGGAGTCGCTGCAGATATCGACCAGTCGCTACTTGAGAACGAAGCGGAAAAAAGCACACTCGAGTCTGTGCGGGATGCGGCATCGCAAAGGCTCAATTCCCTAGACAGGGATAGGCGAGCGGTAGAGTCTCTGATCAATGACTCTCGTCAGAGAGTGCGGCATTTGCGTGATGAGTTGGCAGGGCCTTCTGCCAGTCCAAGTAAGGCTCAGGTGCAGGAGCAGGTCCAGTTGACCTCGACGATCGATCAGGGGGTGCGAATCCTTGATTTTATCGAAGATGCGAATGAAATGCTTCGCGAAATGGCGGACAAGTGGCAAGATGTTCGTGACCGAATGAGGGATCTAGGTGATAATGCGACGAGCCCTGAAGATCAAGCGATCGTGGCGCGATTTCAGCAGAGCTTCAGGGAGCAGCTAGCCGATTATGGCCTTCGCAGCATTCCTCCCAATGAAATCTCGATTGATCCTGAAACGCTCCTGCCGGTAAATGATGGTATGGAGTTGGCGTTCGATTTAACTATGGCGATTAGTGCGTCGGATATGATCCGAACCAAGTGGGCGTATTATGTTGCCCTATTTGAAGCTGCGCGGGTGTCAAGTAGAGGCCAGCATGCGAAATTGTTGATTTTCGACGAACCTCGGCAGCAGGAGACCGATCGGGGTAGCCTCTCGGAGTTTGTGAAAAGGCTCAGTTCGGGCGCTGCAGCCGGTTGCCAGATCATTTACGCAACTAGTGAGGACCCGAGGGAGCTTCAGCAGGTCTTGCAAAACGTGCCTTACAGCATGCTTCCTGCGTCTGGAAGCCATCTGTTGGCGCCTCAGTAGGAGCAGCCAGTTAGCCAAGGTCGGCGGAGCTGCTTTGGGCTGGAGCTGCTTTGGGGCGAGTGATCATGGCCCCGTAAGCTTCCGGCGAGTCGGGCAGTCTGTGGACCTGCCCGTTAAAGCACGACGTGGGGGCCATGATCTTAGAGGCTCGCCCCAAAGTGGCTGCCTAAAGCCGTGGAGCCGACCGCACCAGCCACAGAGGGTGTCTCCCCAATTCATGCCCGCAGCCGAGCGCGCCGCCTGGCGCGGCCAGCCGGGGCGGAGACAGGAGGCAGGCCGCGCCGCTGAGGCGGCGCGCGCCCGCGCTGTGCGCGGGCCTTGATGAAGTAGAGAAAGTCTTATCCCGCTGTGGTGAGTTGCTTGCCGTCGTGGCTCCGCACGTGAGGGCCGTTGCCGTCCAAGGCGTCCAGGAGACGGACCGCGTAGACCTCGGACATGCGCTCGCTGACCTCGTCCGGCGTGAGCCAGGAGACGGCTGTCGACTCGCTTGATGTGCGCTCGGTGCCGCCGGAAGGCTTGCAGCGGAAGACTAGGGCGACGATGCCTCGGGTCGTGTTCTTGTAGACGCCGGTGAGGTGGTCCACCTCGACGCGGATGCCTGTCTCTTCCCAGACTTCGCGGGCGACGCCGGCTTCGGGGGTCTCGTCGAGTTCGAGGATGCCGCCGGGGAGCTCCCAAGCGCCGTTGTCGGCTCGGCGGATCGCCAGGAGGCGGCCGTCCTCGCGCACCACTACTCCGGCTACGGACACGGAGTGCAGGGGAGAGGGTGTCGCTTCCTGTGGTTGACTCATGTAGAGGAGCATAGGAGGCAGGGAAGGACTATGGGAACTGCGGCGGGAGGGGCCGGTTCCGGGCCTCGGTATGTGCAGATCGCTGATGACCTCGTGCAGCAGATCCGTGCGGGGGTTCTCAAGGCTGGCGACATGGTGCCGAGTGAATCCGAGCTGGTGGACCGCTACGGCGTCTCCGGCGGGACGATCCGTAAGGCCATGGTCGAGGTGCGGGCGAGTGGGCTCGTCGAGACCCGGCACGGCAAGGGCTCGATCGTGAAGAACCGGCCCCCCGTGCGGCACCGCTCCTCCGATCGCTTCCGGCGCTCGCTCCGGAAGGGTGGCCAGGCCGCCTACCTCGCCGAGTCTGCACAGTCCGGCGCCACCGCGAAGGTCAGCGTCCTCTACATCGGCCCCATGGACGCGCCCGAGGATGCCGCCGAGCGCCTGGGCGTCCCCGTCGGTGCGCAGGTGTTGGCTCGTCGGCGCCTCTACTTCCGTAACGGCACCCCGGTCGAGACCGCCTCGTCCTACCTGCCCTGGGACGTGGTGAAGGAGATCCCGGAGCTGTTCGCCGAGAACCCCGGGGGCGGTGGCATCTACGCCCGACTTGAAGACCACGGGCATAAGTTCGCGGAGTTCGTCGAGACGCTGCAAGCCCGCCCGGCCTCGAAGTCGGAAGCGTCGGAACTGGCGCTCAGCCCGGGTGCGCCCCTGGTGCATCTGATCCGGGAGGCCCGTACGACCGCGGGTCGCGTGGTCGAGGTGTGCGACACGCTCATGGCCGCTGACCAGTTCGTTTTCGAGTACCGGATCCCTGCTGGCGACTGACGCCCGCTCAACTCCCCGCAGCCCGTCGCGAGTTCTTCTTCGCGGCGGGTTGACTCATGTATAGGAGTGATGCACTCTTCTTCATGTCACTCATATGCATGAGTGGCGGAGTTCAACATCTATAGAGGAGTGATCTGCTGTGCGTCAGATTCCCGTCGACACCTCCAGCGCGGTCGTGATGGTCGCCAAGACTCCGAAGGCCAAGGTGCGTGACCGTCGCACCGGTGAGATCGCCACCGACATGGAGACCGGAGCTCAGCTCATGACGGTGGACGTGATGTTCGCGGCGAACGAGGAGGTGGAGATCCTGTCCGTCACCGTTCCGGAACCCGGGATCAGCGGTGAGCTGTCCATGGGCACGCCGGTCGCGCTCACCGGCCTGGTCGCACGTCCGTGGGAGAACGACTTCAACGGCCAGCGGCGGCACGGCATCGCGTTCCGAGCGGTCGCCGTCACCTCGCTCGCCGATGTCGCCGCCACAGGGTCGAAGGCGGCCTGATCATGACCGCCTTCACGGTCGCTCTGGTGCTGGTCGTCGCCGCTGCGGGTCTCCTGCGGTGGCAGCGGCCCGCCTGGTACTGGCTGGCCTTCGGGGTCACTTTGGCCGGGCTGCGGGTCTTGGTCCGGTACCGCTCGGTCATGGACGCGTGCGGGTTGACCGTTCCGCCGGCGCGGTGGCGGTTATCTCTGGCTCGGGCCACCAGCCGGCCGATACCTGAGCCCCGCCCACCGCGTATCCGGCGACTGCGGCCGACTCGCACCGGCCTGGTCCTCCGACTCAAGCTCCGTCCCGGCCAAGACGTCTTCGACATCGCTGCGGCCTCGGACCGGCTTCGGCACTCGTTCTCGATGTTCGGCGTGACCTCGCGTGAGGTGCGGTCCGGTGTCGTCGAGGTGCGGATGACCGGGTACGACGTGCTCAAGCGGGTGCAGATGCCTGCTGAGACGGAGGCCCGGGCGATGCGGGTACCGGTCGCCCTTCGGGAGGACGGGTCGGTGCACTACCGCGACTACCGCGCGATACCTCACGCCCTCACCCTCGGCGCCACGGAGTCCGGCAAGTCAGTCTACCAACGCAATCTGGTCGCCGGCCTTGCTCCTCTGGACGTTGCCCTCGTCGGCATCGACTGCAAGCAAGGGGTCGAACTCTTCCCGCTGGCGCGCCGGTTCTCAGCGCTGGCCGACAGCCCTGACACCGCTGCCGAACTCCTCGATGCACTCGTGGCGCGGATGGCGGACGTCTACCGCCTCATCCGTACCCAGCAGCGCATCACCGTCGATGTGCCGGACGCGGAGATCGCCGCCGACATCTGGGACCTGCCTGATGAGCTCCGCCCGACCCCGGTCGTCGTCCTGGTCGACGAGGTGGCCGAACTCGCCCTGTACGCAACGAAGGAGGAGGAGAGGCAGCGGGACCGCATCATCACCGCCCTGGTCCGTCTCGCGCAGCTCGGCCGCGCCGCCGGTATCTACCTCGAAATCTGCGGACAGCGCTTCGGCTCCGAACTCGGCAAGGGCATCACCATGCTCCGCGCCCAACTCACCGGCCGCACTGCCCACCGTCTCAACGACGAGACCTCAGCCAACATGGCCTTCGGCGACATCGCCCCGGACGCGGTCCTCGCCGCCATCCAGATTCCCGCCGAACTGCGAGGCCTCGCCATCGCGGGAGACGCGTCCGGCGGTTGGCACCGCATCCGCGCTCCGCACACCTCGCTCCGCCAGGCCGTGAACCTCTGCAACCGGTACGCCGACAGGACCCCGGACCTGGCTGAGCTGGCCCCCTTCCGGCCCGCAATGACCGGTACCGCCACCGATCTTGCGCCATCGGCGAAGGCCTCTCCGGCCACCGCCTGATCTCTCTTGCCCCCACCCGGTAGGCGCGACCGTCTTCGCGCCGAGTCCCTACCACTGCCATGCCCAGAGAAGGGAGAACCGCCATGTGCCCCGACTGCGAGGACTTCGCCCGGACCGTGCTTCTGCTCGGCCAACTCGCTCTGTACGCCGACATGGTCGGCGCCGACCTCGACTTCGTGGACGTCGTCAGCCCGTCCCTCGCCGTGTCGCTGCCGGAGCCGCCGCCGGGCACGTTCCCGGACGACTCCGCCCCCGCTGAGGACTCCTGATGGGCGCCCGGCACGGTCTCCGGATCGACGCGGTGTTGATCCAGGCGGTTATCGCCGGAGCTCTGTCCTTCGCGCACCTGCACGACCTCGCCGCCGCGGCCGGACAGGACGGCTGGAAGGCATGGGCCTACCCGGTCAGTGTCGACCTGCTCCTTGTCGCCGCCTGGCGTCGGCTGCGCAGCGAGGGTCCGTCTCGGTTGGCCTGGTGCTGGTTCCTGATCGCCCTGTTCGCGTCGCTCGGCGCCAACGTCGCCACCGCCGGGTTCCTCGACCTGGCCGACCCGCCGGCCCCGCTCCGGCTCGGCATCGCCGGATGGCCCGCACTCGCCTTCCTCGGCGGCACTCTCCTCGCCCACTCGTCGGGGAAGCCGGAGCCGGTTCCTCCAGCCGCTGTAACGGAGTCGAAGGACGTCGCGCCGACGCGTGTGCCTGACGCCGCCCCGATCGCATCCCAGACCGATGAACCCCCTGCGACGAAGGCCCTGTCCTCGCCCCCGGCCCCGTCCCCGGATACGCCCGTTCCCGCCGTGCTGATCGACCACGCCCGCAAGGTCGCCGACGAGTACCGCACCCGCACCGGATCACAGATCGACACCGACACTCTCCGCTCCCGCCTCGGTGTTCCGCCCCACCTCGCCGACGCCATCGCCGCCCGCCTCAGCTGACCGCAAAGGGAACTGAGATGACCCACGATCCCGCCGACCTGACCGTCGCCGACTACCTCGACGGAGCGCGTGAGATGGCCGCAGCCGGACGTCCCTTCCTCGCCCACCTGCTCGCCGAGGAAGCCGCACGGCGCGTCGACGACCCGGCCACCGCCCGCAGCATCCGCGCCCAGTACACCGACCCGACGACCGACAGGGGCTGACCGGTATGCCCGCCCGCGACAGCTTCCACTCCGTGATGCGTATCGGCCCCGTGCAGATCGGCACCCACCGCGACCGCACCGGCCGCACCGCCCACGCCGCCGTCTGCACTGCCGATCGCTGCGGCTGGTCCGCCGACTACTCCAGCCGGACCGCCGCCCAACTCGCCGCCCGTACCCACCGCTGCACCGTCCGTTAGGAGACAGCGTCCATGGACGTCCCCCTCTGGATCGCCCTGCTGGTTGTCGGCTACCTCGGCATCAAGCTCTTCCGCCCGCCGGTGTGGCTGATCTGCGTGCTCCTCCTCGGCGGCTACCTCCTCGCCGACAGCCTCTTTGCCTCCGTCATCGACACCGCCGTCAAGTAACCCGCGCCCGGGAGAGGAGAACCACCCATGTTCCAGCCCAAGATCCCGACCATGCCGCAGCCCACCGGCCTGGTCACCCTGCCTGCCGTCATCCAGCCGACCACCGTCACGCCGGGCACGCCGGTCCAGCCCTCGGCGCCCACCACTGCCCCGGTGCCGTCCCGTCCGGTCGTCCAGCTCACCCCGGGCACCGCGTTCGCGCTCGTCGGCGCCGGCACCGCCGTGGTCCTGGTCGTCGGCACGGTCCTGGTCTCGCTGCTCCTGGCGGTCGCCGTCACCAGCGCCTCGGTCGCGGTCTGCGCGGTCGTCCTGCGCTCCCTGATCGCCTCCGCCGCCAAACGCCGCTGACCGGCCCCCGGGCCGCCTCGATACCGCCAAGCATCCGCCGCCCGGGAGCCGTCCCCACCGATCGATCTCCCTACCGGAAGGAACCCCCAGCATGGCCCACCGGGCCTCACCCTCGACACAGAAGCCGTCCATGCCCGCCCTACCGCTCGACCCGGCTGTCCTCGGGGACGTCCTCCGGGCGGCCTCGGCCTCCGACTACACCCGCTGGGAGGACCAGATCCGCCGCACCGGCGGCTGCGCCGACCCGGTTCACCTGAGCGGCTGGGTCACCCACAAGGACAAGACCACCGGCGAGACCCTGCACCGCTACTCCACCGCGTACGAGCCGGGCGGGCGCCTCCGTATCGCCTGCGGCAACCGCCGCGCCTCCCGCTGCCCCTCCTGTGCCTGGACCTACGCGGGCGACACCTACCACCTGATCCGCGCCGGCCTCGCCGGAGACGACCGCCGTGACATCCCCGCCGCCGTCCGCGACCACCCCCGCGTCTTCGCCACCCTCACCGCCCCGTCGTTCGGCCCGGTCCACAACCGCCCCGACCGTGGCACCTGCCGCTGCGGCAACCCGCACGCCACCGACGCCCCGGACCTCGGCACCGCCCTTGACCCGAACACTTACGACTACGCCGGCGCCGTGCTCTTCAACAACCATGCCGGGCAGCTCTGGCAGCGCTTCACCACCCGGCTCCGCCGCGAACTCGCCGTCCGCGCGGGCATCCGGCGCCGTGAACTCGGCGACCATCTCCGCCTGTCCTTCGGCAAGGTCGCCGAATTCCAGAAGCGTGGAGCCCTCCACTTCCACGCTGTCGTACGCCTCGACGGCCCGGACGGACCCGGCACACCGCCACCCGCCTGGGCCACGGTCGACGCCCTCACCGACGCGATACGCGCCGCCGCCGCGCACTCGTACACCTCGGTCTCCGTCCCGGCTGCCGGTGACCAGCCGTCCCGGACGTTTCGTTGGGGCCGACAGCTCGACGTCCGCCCGGTTAAGGCCTTCGGCGACGGCTCCGACGTCACCGAACAGGCGGTTGCCTCCTACGTGGCCAAATACGCCACCAAATCCGCCGAGAACACCGGAACCCTGGACCGCCGCATCGGCGAACTCGCCGAACTCGACCGCCACCGCGTCCCCGACCACACCCGTCGGCTCATCACCGCATGCCGTGAGCTCGACAGCCTCTATCCGGACCGGCGCCTTTGGGCCTGGGCGCACATGCTCGGCTTCCGCGGCCACTTCTCGTCCAAGTCCCGCGCCTACTCCACCACCCTCGGCGCCCTCCGCCAGGAACGCACCGACTACCGCGCCGCTCAGGAAGCGCTCGCCCTCGGCCTCGCCGACCGCGACCCGGACACCGTCCTCGTCCTGACGGGTTGGCAGTACGTCGGCCACGGGCACACCCCCGGCGAAGGGGCCCTTGCCGCCACCATCGCCCGTGACCTCCAGACCAACCGTGACACCGCCCGCGAGGCACTGAACGGTCGCGCCGCTGACGAAGGGGAGTGGTGACCGTGGACCGACTGCTCACCGTGGGCCAGGTCGCCGAACGCCTCGGCACCGGTCTCCGCTTCCCGCGTCGGCTCATCGAGGAACGTCGCATCGCGTTCGTCAAGGTCGGCCGACACGTCCGCATCCGGGAGAGTGCCGTGGACGAGTACGTCAGTGCCCACACGGTGGAACCGATCGTCCTGCGGCCCACCTCGCCGTACCGGCGGGCTGCCTGATGGCCGGCAAGCGCACTTCCCGCCGCGCCTTCGGCCGGATCCGCAAGCTGCCGTCCGGCCGCTTCCAGGCTCGATACCCGGGGCCTGACGGCGTGCTGCGTGCTGCTGATCGAACGTTCGCCACCACGACGGACGCCGATCGTTGGCTGGGACGGAAGCGCATCGAGATGGAAGAGGGCCGCTGGCTCGATCCCGCCGAGGGACAGACCACCGTCCGCGACTGGTCGGCTCGCTGGCTCGCCGCTGTCTCCCCGCAGCTGAAGCACAAGACACAGGCGTCGTACCGCTCCCTGATCAACTCCTTGATCATTCCGGCGCTCGGTGATCGTGAGCTGTCCAGCCTTCGGCCGATCACCGTTGCCGAATGGGTCGGCTCGATGAAGACCCGGGGTCTCAGTGCGTCCCGGATCAGGCAGGCGTACCGGGTGCTCTCGCAGATCATGCGGGCGGCTGTCGACAACGAGATGATCGGGCAGACGCCATGCAGGGGCGTGAAGTTGCCTCGGATGCCGCAGACCGAGCCGCACATCCTCACCCCGCTGGAAGCCTCACGGATTGTGCGGAGCGCGACGAAGCCGCATGATCTGCTGATCTCCTTGCTCGCCTACGCGGGTCTGCGGGTCGGGGAGGCGTTCGCGTTGCGGCGAGCGGACATCGATGTGTCCGGCGGCCTGGTCCTCGTCGATGAGAACCTGGCCGAAGCGAATGGCACCCTCGTCTTCGACACTCCCAAGTCCCATCAGAGGCGGGTCCTGCGGATCGGGCCGTCACTCGCGGCGCGGATCGGCCGGCACTTGGAGACGCTGCCCGGCGGGGAGGACGCTCTCCTCTTCGTCACGCCTGGCGGCAAGCCCCTGCGCTACAACCAGTGGCGCAAGGCGTACTTCGATCCCGCCGTGGCGGGCGCCGGGCTCACCGACGTCACGCCGCACGATCTCCGCGCCTCGCACGGGACGTGGGTCGCCGACCGGTACGGCGTGATGACCGCCGCTCACCGCCTCGGGCACTCGAACGCGAGCGTAACCACTCGGCACTACGCCAGGCCTGTGGTTGGTCGCGACGACCAGGTAGCGGAAGCTGCGGACGGCTGGCTCAGCGGCCAAGAAGGAGACGATGTCACTCCGGAGTGTGGGCCGATCTGAGCAGGCGGACACCCGGTACGGCGGGCGGCAGGCTCCCGGGTCTGGGCAGTCTCCACCGGACAAGTGCATGACAACTAAGTGTAATCGGTTGAATGTGTTGTGTAGTCTTTCTGCTGCTAGCGGGGCACTGTCCGGCTAGCACAGGTATGCCTGGCCCAAAACCAGCGGCAAACCCTGACAGCTACAGAGAAAGACGTAGATGTGAAGATTGCCCTGGTCATGCTCGTGATCGTTTTCCTGCTAGCGCTCGTTGCAGGACTTGCGGCCTCATTGGTTGCGGTCCAGCTAGGCGAGTCACGTACAACGGTTATCGAGTGGGGAGGTAAGTGCGCAGTTGGCGTGGCCACACTCGGTCTCGCAACTGTTGGTCTTCTCCTCCTCCATACCTGAAACACGCTGCCCCGGCGATCATTTGCCGGGGCAGCTCACATGACCACACCGTGCCGTGCGTGTTCTGCGGAGCGGCCTGGGGCACGTAGCGGGCACGACGGTGATGACGAGGGCTCGGCCAAGGTGCTGATGACCCGTCTGAGCTGCGGGGCAGGGGTAGGCGCCCCTGATCGGCAAAAGGTCTTGAAAACCGTCGTGGCAGCGATGTCACCGTGGGTTCAAATCCCACACCCACCGCGCAGGTCAGCGAACGCGCTGGTCAGAAGGGGCGCCTCCAACTTGGAGGCGCCTCTTCTGCGTTGAACCTGTCTCACTGCTTCTCGCCTGTGGACCACTATGGATCAGTGTCTGTCCCCCAGGCGTCCCCCAGATTCTCGGTGACGTCTGGAGCGAAGCCGAGGGCTCTCGGTCGGCGACAGGCAGACCCGGGGCGTGGTCGGCAACTCCACTGCTGGGAGAGCTGAAGCTCTGACCCAGTGGCGCAGGTCTGAGTTCAACTTTTTCTACGGTCAAGGCGGCTCGCTCCGCTC